>NZ_JBGCDL010000331.1:0-23391 GCF_045105435.1 Kordia sp.
CCAGTTGGAACTTATTTTTATGTATTGAGACTTGAAAATGGAGAAGCTAAAAACGGATGGATTTATCTAAACAAATAGTTTCCCCGAAATTAAACATCTAAATTCTTAAAAATAATATTACATCATATCATGAAGAACTTATATATCGCACTATTTATATTACTTTTCTCACTGCCATCGCTTGCTCAGCAAGATCCACAGTACACACAGTACATGTACAATATGGCAGTTATCAATCCTGCGTATGCAGGATCTAAAGAAGGAATATCTTTAGGAGCATTATACAGAAATCAATGGACCGGATTTGACGGTGCCCCAAGAACGTTTACGTTCTTTGGGCATTCGCCTGTCGGTAAAAACGTTGGACTAGGATTATCTTTAATTTCAGATCAAGTAGGACCTGTAAAAGAAACCAATACTTACGTTGACTTTGCATATACACTAAACTTAGGCGGCGCTCATAAATTAGCGTTCGGGATAAAAGGAGGACTTACATTCCACGATATCGGATTGTTATCTCAAGTAAACCCAACACTAATCGATCAAGGAGATGAAGCCTTCTCTAGTGATGTAAATGAGACAACTTTCAATATGGGAGCTGGACTTTTTTACTATACTGACAACTACTACTTAGCACTATCGGTTCCTAACTTTTTAAACGGGAAACACTTAGACGTTAATGGTAGAGCGTTTGGTTCAGAAGTACAACATTACTTCCTTACGGGTGGATATGTATTCCAAGCAACTCCAAATACTAAAATTAAACCATCATTTTTAGTAAAGTCAGCATTTGATGCACCTACATCATTTGACTTAAACTTGAATGCCTTATTTTATGAAAAATTTGAAATTGGAGCTTCGTACCGTTTGGATGACTCTTTCAGTGGAATGGTCAACTTTGCGATTAACCCGAGATTACGTATAGGCTATGCCTATGATGCAGTAACTTCAGAAATTTCTTCTGTAGCTAGCGCATCGCACGAAGTATTTTTATTATTTGATTTATACTTCCCACGAAAAATTTCTCGTTCGCCAAGATATTTCTAAAACCTAATACGCCAATAAACAATGAAAAAACTATATATATTATTTCTAGTTCTAGCAACATCTAACGTGTTTGCTCAGAATAATAAAACAAAAAAGGCCGACAAGCTTTACAACAGGCTTGAATATGTAAAAGCGGCTGAGGAATATGAAGAAATTGCCATTGATGATGCTGACGCTTATGTATACGAACAACTAGCAAACTGCTATTACAATCTTTTCAAAACAGAAGATGCAGAACGTTGGTATAGACAAAGTATTTCTGAAGGAAACAACAAAGCAGACGTATACTTCAAATATGCACAAATGCTGAAAGCCAACGGAAAATATGAGCAACACAATGAGTATATGTCTAAATTCGCGGAAGCGAAACCAAGAGACAGAAGAGCAATTGCTTTTAATAAAAATCCAAACTACATTCCGCAAATATTAGCGAAAGTGACTAAGTTTGAAGTGAAAAACTCAGAAATCAATACACAAAACTCTGATTTTGGAGCAATCTCAACTGGAAACTCAGTATACTTTACGTCTACGCGTGACGGTGGAAGAAAGTACGGATGGAACGATCAACCATACTTAGACATCTACATGGCTTCGTATGATGGAAACGGAGACTTATCAAATGCAATCTCTTTATCAGATGATATCAATACAAAATATCATGAAGGAACTGTAAGTTTCTCTCCAGACAAGAAAACAATGTACTTTACGCGTGAAAATTACTATGATGGTAAATTCAAAAAAGATGAAGACGGGCAAGGAACATTAAACTTGTACACAGCAACAATGTCAGGTGGAGAATGGTCAAATGTAAAACCTGTACCATTTAACAATGATGAGTATTCTGTAGGACATCCAGCGGTAAGCGCAGATGGAAAAACATTATACTTTGCTTCTGATATGCCAGGCGGTTTAGGACAATCTGATATATACAAAGTTGCTATTAATAGTGACGGATCTTTTGGAGAACCAGAAAACTTAGGAGACACTATCAATACGGAAGGAAGAGAGTTTTTTCCATACATGAGTAGCAACAATACCTTATACTTTTCTTCTGACGGACATTTAGGAATTGGAGGATTAGATGTATTTGCTTCAAAAATAAAAGACGGTTCTTTCGGTGCAGTTCGTAACTTAGGAACACCATTAAACAGTAATTCAGATGATTTCTCTTTTACATTTGATGAAGAGTCTAAAAAAGGATTTGTAGCTTCTAACCGCGATGGTGGAAAAGGAAGTGACGACATTTATGAAGTAAACCTAATCAATCCTATTTGTGATGTTGACTACGTAATTACAGTAACAGACAAAGAAACTGGAGCTGTATTAAGCGGAGCAAATGTTGTATTAGCAGACGATCAAGGAAACAGTGTTGGTTCAAAAACTACCGATGCAGAAGGAAAAGTAGTTTTCAAAGTAGAATGCGACAAGTCTTCTCAATTAGAAGCTAGTATTGAAGGATATGTTCCTGAAAAAGTAGATGTAAACAGTGGAGACAATCCAGAAAGAATTGTGGACATTTCATTAGCACCAATTGAAGAAATCATTGAAGAAGAAGTAATTGTATTAAATCCAATTTATTTTGACTTCGATAAGCACAACATCCGACAAGATGCTGCATTCGAATTGGACAAAGTAGTTTCTGTAATGACGAAATATCCAAATATGGTTATCAAAGTAGAAACACATACTGATTTTAGAGGTCCAGCTTCATACAATCAGCGTTTATCTGAAAGAAGAGCAAAATCTACAGTACAATACATCATTTCTAATGGAATTGATGCTTCACGCTTAAGTAGTGAAGGAAAAGGAGAAAGTTCTCCATTAATTGACTGTAAAAAATGTACAGACGAAGAACACCAACAAAACCGTCGTTCTGACTTCATTATTGTAAGCAAAGACTAATTACAATAACATATAATATTTAAAAAACCTGTAACTCCCGTAGTTGCAGGTTTTTTTATGTCATCTACTTTCTAGTATGATGTAAAATCAGTAAGTTTATTAAAAATCATTTTTATGACGATAACTATTAATGATGAATCCCTTACGGGTGATATTCTAAATCAAATACAAATCGCTGTTGAAAGCGAAATTGTTACGGTAAAAGATATCATAATCGCACGCGTAACAGCAGAAGTAGAAGCATATAATAACAAACTTCCAGAGTACTTTAAAGGTTTCATTCGTCCAACTGCATCCGAACAAACATTAAACGGTTACAAGCTCAAAAAAACGCGCGCTAAAATTGATGCAGAACAGCAAACGTTCATCGCACTTGATGCATTTCAAAACAATAGCTTTTTCGTTTTAATAGACAATCAGCAATCGGAAAGTTTGGAACAGCAAGTATTGGTCACAAAAACAACCACAGTTAGCTTTGTAAAACTCACACCTTTAGTTGGTGGATAAATTCATACTATGGGATTTAAAAATATCTTTAAAAAAATACTAAGTACAGAGTCCGAAACTAAAGATGTAAACAAAGTCTTCGAAGAAAGATTGCGTACAATTGTTGCAGATTGCCAGTTAAATTACTCTTATTACAATATCTCTCTCGGAAAATTAAAATCGTATCAAGCGTTAAAAGCAGAAAGTACCGCCTTGAGAAAAGAGTACATACGATATCTTATTCCTAAAATTAAAAAACTATCAAAAGAAAATAGTAAAAAAAATTGGGAAGCAAGTCGGAATGAACGTTACCGAGAATATGTATACAATGAGTTATTAAGTGGACTAATGCGAAGTAATTTGGCATATACGAGTGCAGAAATCATTGAAGTGTTTCATGACTATATCAGTGCTAGTAAAGATGGTAAAAAAAGGTTCAATGATTGGCCTATTGGTTTCTCAGTACAACAAATAGAAAGAATTATCAAAAAAGAAGAAATGACGCCTGAATTGAAGGCGCTCATTCAACAACTATTATCATCTCATTTAAAAGGCAATGTATCATCCTATTGGGGATCAGATCTTGAAAAAGTACGCGTAAAGCTTGAAAAAATGATTTTTGAAAGCGAAAATGCCGATGGGAAAACTGCGCCATACATACTCACGGAAGATCGTTTGGGAGAACTAATAAATACAGAAACAGCAGCGCTAAACGATGCGTTAAAAGATCATTTCTATCAACTATTTCATCTTTTTTGTAAAGCGACCGCAGGAAAACCAAGCAAACGGTTCTTAAAAAACACCAGTGAAATTATTGATGCTATTGGTATTTCGAAATATAAAACTATTGTACATCCTTGGCTCACATTTGCAGCAACATTAAAGGAGCTTGAAACATTAAATAGATACGATCACGGCAACGGTCGTATTTACGAGCATACTAGTTATGAATATCTGCATGAAAAAAACACTGTTTTCCTTAAAGGTTTGGCGTGGAGTATGGGGAAATTTCACGACAGTACAACGCTAAGTATTCTTGCAAAACTAACAGAACGCGCGTATAAAAAATTGCCAGGTGTTGGTCCTACGGCTGCAGGTGTTGGAAATGCATGTATTTATACATTAGGAAACACAAAAGGATTAGAAGGAATCAGTCATTTATCGCGATTAAAACTAAAAATTAAGCAAAACAATACGCGAAAACTCGTTGAAAAATATATCGAAGAAGCTTCAATAAAACTAGGTGTTTCTTCATCTGAAATCGAAGAACTTTCTATTCCAAATTTCGGATTAGAAGATGGAGCAAAAACCTATACATTCGATGAGTATACTTTAGAAATAAGTATTCAAGAGCTAGGGAAAGTAAACTCAGTTTGGCGAAAGCCTGATGGAAAATCGCAAAAAACGGCACCAGCATTCGTAAAAAATTCTACGAAACATGCAGCAAAACTTAAAAAGGCAAAAAGTGATGTAGCACAAATTAAAAAATACCTCACAGCACAACGCGATCGAATTGATAGATTGTATTTAGACAATCGTGTTTGGAGCTATGAAAATTTCGTGAAACATTATTTGAATCATGGTTTAGTTAGTTTTATCGCAAAAAGACTTTTATGGCAATTTAAGAAAGGAGAGAACTTCGTTACTGCTTTATACTTAAATAATCAGTGGATAACTCAAGAAGATACCATCCTAGATTGGGTTACAGCTGAAACAGAAGTTCGTTTATGGCATCCAATTCACGAAGCTGTAGCTGGTGTATTATTTTGGCGAACAAAACTAGAATCGTTCGAAATAAAACAACCATTAAAACAAGCGTATCGCGAAGTGTATATACTAACAGATGCAGAAATAAACACAAAAACCTATAGCAACCGAATGGCAGCGCATATTTTAAAGCAACACCAATTCAATGCATTGACAAGTATTCGCGGATGGAAATATTCACTTTTGGGCGCGTATGATGATGGTTACGACCGACAACTTGCTACGATTCAAGTAAAAGCGCATCAAATAGAAGCGCAATTTTGGATCAACGAATTGAATGCAGATGATGAATTTAATGATGCGGGAATTTGGAATTATGTTGCAACCGATCAAGTACGATTCATAAAAAATAATGAAGTCATTGATTTGGTAGAAGTCCCAAAACTAGTACTTTCAGAAATTTTACGCGATGTAGACCTATTTGTTGGTGTTTGTAGTGTTGGAAACGATCCGGAATGGAGAGACAATGGCGGATTGCCACAATACCGTGATTATTGGACAAGTTATTCTTTTGGAGATTTAACTGAAGTTGCAAAAACGAGAAAAGACATCTTAGAAAAACTATTACCTCGATTAAAAATCAACAAAATTGCTACAATTGACGGAAAGTTTTTACGCGTAAAAGGCACCAAACGTACGTATAAAATTCATATTGGAAGCTCCAACATTTTAATGGAGCCAAACGATCAATATCTCTGCATCGTTCCAGCCAGAGGAGAAGACAAAAAAACGAAAAATATCTTTTTACCGTTTGAAGGCGATCGCGGATTATCGTTAGTATTAAGTAAAGCATTTTTACTAGCGGAAGATGATAAAATCACGGATACAACCATTCTAAGTCAAATCAACTAATGATAAAAACGAAAGCGCTCAAAACAAAATTAAAGCAAACACATATTGTGGTAGTTGGTTGTGGCGGTTTGGGTTGCGGAACGTTAGTATCGTTGGCGTTACTTGGTGTTGGAAAACTTACAATTATTGACGACGATCGGGTAGAAGCGGACAATTTACAACGTCAAATTTTGTTTGATCTCAATTCGATTGGAAACTATAAATGTGATGTCGCTACCGCGGAATTAAAAGCGCGCAACCAAACGATTGAAATTACAAGTTTCAAAGAACGTCTAACGTCTCAAAACAGTAAAAAATTACTCAAAGAAGCACATATTGTTGTCGATTGTACAGACAATTATGCCGCACGTTTGGCAATTGACGTTTTTTGCAGCAAACACCAAATTCCAATGATATATTCGGGCGTAAAAGAAATGAAAGGACACATTTCGGTATTCAATTACAAAGGTGGAAAATCGTTCACTGAAACCTTTACAAATGACCAAAATCTATTTCAAAATGAAGATTGCAACGATGCCAACGTCATGCCGCAAATAGTAAGTATGGCTTCAAGTTTTCAAGTGAACGAAGTTGTAAAAATTTTACAGCAAGCTTCAAACGTATTGCAAGGGAAATTACAAGTATTTGATCTTTCAAAAAATGTGTTTCGAGTTTATAATTTAAAATAGTATTAGACAAAAATGTAGCTAACATCATATAAAAAATAGTTAGTGTTATTCTTTTTTATTAACTACATTCGCTACTGAAACAACCTACCGAATTATATACCAAATATCAGTAAACATTTAATGCTGATTTTGAAAAACCAATTACACCATGAAAACCAACCTTGTATACAAAACATTAATTACAGCATTAACACTTTTTAGTTTTTTTTATTCAACGCAGTCAAACGCGCAATGTACATTACAAGTATTTCCTAACGTAGTAAATAATGATTGTCAAAATGCAAATAAAGCAGAAGTATCAGCAGTTGGTATATTTGGCACACCTCCGTATACAGCAGTTTGGACTAACGCTATGGGAACTTTAGTAGAGACTGATACGAATTTGCTTCAAGGGCAAGCATCTAACGCCTCAGACTTAGCAGCAGATACATACACCGTAACCTTTACAGATGCTACTGGAAGTTGTCAAGTATCTGCTAACATATCTGTTGGTAATATAACAATTGATACTTCTACAACCGTAAATAGTGGTACAATCACTGCAAATGCTACAGGAGTAACGTACCAATGGGTAAATTGTGATACTATGAGTGACATAATGGGCGAAAATGGTAATAGTTACACGCCAACACTAAGTGGAAACTATGCCGTAAGATTAACAAGTAGTACGTGTGTTGACACTTCAGATTGTGTTGCAATAACTACTTTAGGAATTACTGAAAATTCTTTTTCAGATACATTTAATGTGTATCCAAATCCAACATCAGGAAATTTTTCAATTGCGTTTGATAAGATACATGCCAATCTAAATGTTGTTTTATATTCCATGACTGGAAAAGTAATACAAAAGGAAAATGTGGAAAACGCTTCACAAATTCAATTAAATATTGATAGCGCTGTAGGGATTTATATTCTCAAAATTATAGGATCTAACGGAGAAACTTCTTTTATAAAAGTGATTAAAAAGTAAGTTCTATGCAATGAATAATTCTATGCAAATTGTACTATTTTTATAAAAAGCGTCAAATGTATTGCAAGGAAAATTGTAAGTATTTGATCTTTCAAAAAAAATATTTCTGGTGTTTAAATTGAATTAAAAAAGATATTCATCTCATATAAAAATTAGATATTGTTCTAAAAATAAGTATTTTGTAAACTATATGTAGAGAATTACAAATGGAATACACCGAATTTTTCCTTGGGTTATACTGAAACCTGCCGTATTTGACAAAAAAGAAATTCTCAACAAAACAGCAAATGCTCCGCAACATGTTGAAAACCATTTTAAGAAGTTGTTAGATGCGAATGTAAATTTCCCTTCGCAAGAGGCAATTGAAAACGAGTTAATTCAGTTTTTCAACAACATAGAAATTGAAGAAAACGATTTGGTCAAATATATATGTTTAGAGCTTTCCAAAGGAAGCTCAGTGGCTTCTGTTACAGCGTCAATTCCACTTTCCATTCGTGTCATTCAAAAGAAATTTAAAACGATTGTTGGCATGTCTATGCGGCACTATTCTTATAATGTGAGACAACGTAAACTCTGGATTGATTTGTTAAATGAAGAAAATGATAAACTGCACACCATTTTAAATCATGGATATTACGACCAGGCGCATTTTATAAATACTTTTAAGAAAAAAATGCAACGATCACACATAAATTTTGAATCATATCTAAAAAAAATACAAATTTCAGTCATAGAAAATTGACGCAATTTTACAATCGTTCATACGTATCAAACTCTATTTTTGAAACTAAACAAACTCTATTATGAAGCTATTCGTTATACTCAGTTTCTTTTTTGCAATACACACTGTATTTGCTCAAGAAACACCTTTGCCAAATACGCCAAACACTATTGAACAATTAAGTTTTATGAAAGGAACTTGGAAAGGAGAAGGCTGGGTTTTTGGTAAGGATGGAAAGGCTAATAAATTTTCTCAAACAGAAATCATACAATCGAAAGTAAGTAATAAAATCTTAATGATTGATGGCTTGGGATATGCAATTGATAGTACAGGCGTAACAGACAGAATTATCCATGAAGCCTTTGGTATTATATCATATAATTCAGATAAAAAAAGTATTGTTATGCTTTCTTATTCAGGAATAGGAGGAGAATTTACCTCAAATATGACATTGATTGATGACAAAAAATTGCAATGGTCTTTTGTTGATGAAAGAAGCAAAGGCACAATTCGATTCACAGACGATTTTTCAGAAAAAGGCAAATGGGTAGAAATTGGCGAAATTTCAATGAACGGAAAAGATTGGTTTCAATTTTTCGAAATGACACTGTACCGAAAAGACTAAACCATTTTAAAATGAAGTTTTTTTTAGTTTTTGAATAGAACTTAAAGATGATTCTTTCGTGAAAAAATAATCACGTAGTAACACGCTCTTTTAAATCGATAGTACTTTCTATATTTGGAATAACCAACCAATTCACATTATGAAAGTCATTAATATTATTCCAATAACGCAAACGAGTCCTAGTGATAACGGGCTTTATTTTGATGGTCGTCCTTGTTTCAATCCTGAAGGAAATACGGTTCTTTTTGAACGAAATGGAAACGGAATTTCGCGAAATCAACTTTGGACAGTAGACATCAATACAAATTCAGAAAATCTATACTACAAAAGTGATACGTACGGTTGTTTGCGTGCTTCTTGGTCATGGAATCCTAAACAAAAATCAAATCAAATAGCATTTACAGGAATATTTCCTAAAGGTCATTTGCCAACGTCACGAATTATGCTTTTAGATGAAAATGGAATGAATAATAGCGCCACACATCTCATCGTTCCTGGATATGAAAAAGCGCAATTATCATATCCTGCTTGGTATGCTAATGAAATGACTTTATTAATCACAGACTATTCAAATAATGACCCAAAGCTATTAAAGTTTGATATCAACTCAGCACAATCTGAAAAATTGACATATCCGGATTTTTGGTCAGGAATGGGAACCGTAAACCCTGTAGTATCAACCTTAATTGCGTACGCAGGACAACGTGTAAAATCAAAAGGATACTATCAAAAAAAGAATAAAGTCTATATACAAAACGGATACAGCGAACCAATCGTATTCTCTAATCCAGCGGATGATGTTGATGGGCGTACACCTTGGTTTAGCAATGATGGACGTATATTGGCTTTTGAATCAAAAACGGAGCAGACAAATCTACAAATCTTTCTAAAAAAAGTCGATTTAACAAATCCAAACACACCTATAATCCATGTAGATGGTCCTAGTCTTGCTGCGGCACATCCAAAGTTTTCTCGTGACGGATCTCTAATTGTTTGGGCACAAAATAATGAACAAGGCGGATCGCAAATTTACATGGGAACAATTATCGACAACGATGATTAACCCTTAAAGTTAAAATCGAGTATTTATACCGTATTATTTTAAAACTTTTAATCCTACTTTTGGAATATAAGTTTTGATGTGATTCCCCCAAAAATATACTATTACTTTGAAATATATATTATAGTGATGACAACGCATGAAAATATACTTATAGGAAGTGACACTTCTGTTTCATTGGCTTCTATTCTTAAAAGCTTACAAACAATGAATCAGTATAGTTTTATTACGGCTACGCGCGTTTCTGATATTGTACAGCTTTCAAAATCTATTCAGCCAGCATTCATCATTTTAAGTTTTAGAGACAATCAAAATGTAATCAATTCCTTATTATCGTACAATCGCGATTTTTCAATTCCGATGTTATGTTTGCAAACCAAAAGCCAATACAGAGAGCTGCAAATTCGTGAAAATTTAGTCGTATTTACACAATCGTTTGAATATGGAATGCAATCAAACAATTTAGTGACCAATATGTTGGGAATATTAAAATTGATCAAAAAAACGGAAACAGTTTCTTCATCAAAAATAATGGTGCCTAAAGGAAAATATCCCGAAGATCAAAGCAAAGACTTAACACGATACACACTTGAATTGGATCAAAAAAAAGCCGTATTAGACAAAATAAAAGAACGCATCAAACAACTATATACTGATGTAGATGCAGCGACCAAAACACAACTGATGTCTATTGTGAATACGATCAAAATGGCTCGAAATGACCGAAAACACTGGGACGATTTCAAGCATTATTTTGAAAACATAAATCCTAACTTTCTCAAACAACTTAGTGCTACATTTCCGTGTCTCACCGCAAAAGACTTAAAATACTGTTGTTATCTTAAAATGAACATGTCTAACGAAGATATCCGGCTCATTCTTGGTATTAATCAAGAAAGTGTACGCACACACAAATACCGACTAAAGAAAAAAATGGTCTTAGAGAAACACCAAGATTTACACAACTATCTGCAAACCTTTGCGAGTTAGCAAAAAAAAGAAGCTACCTTTTACAGCAGCTTCCAAACTATAGTTTTATCAAATTGGTATTTTAGAAAGTGCAACCTAAAGCAGATCCACAACCATCTACTACTGAACCGCCACAACCAGGTCCTACCAATGTTGGACGTATGGTTGTTGTTTGACATTCAACAATATTTTGTGTCTCACAGTTAATAAGTCTTGATGGACAAAAATTTGATGGACAAAAAACGGTGTCAATAGGACATACAACAACCGAAATAAATGTACCACCTACTGTTTGTTGTGATTCTAAGTTAGACACTACTTTCTTATTAAGTGTTAACTTCTTTAAACTCTTTTTGTTTTTTTTCATGGATTAATATGGGCATGCAACCGTGTCAATTGGACAACCTATAGTTTCAATAGGACATACTAAACTGTCTGTAGGACAGATAAATCGTGTTTCAATTGGGCATATCCAAGTGTCAGGACATGCCAAAGTATTAATTGGACAATTCCAGCGTGTTTCAATCGGACAAATGAAGCCAGAAGCTGGCGCGCCTCCGTTTGCTTGTAATCCTTCTAGTTTTGACACTACTTTTTTGTTTAGTGTCAGTTTCTTTAAACTCTTTTTGTTTTTTTTCATGGTTTTCTAGTTTTTAAAAATTTATAATTCTTTTACCGTTACGTAACAGTGATACAAAGGTTACTTTTAATAACGATTTGAAAAACAGCTTTCTAAATACTTTTTCATAGTGTTTTTCCTGTTTTTTGTTTAGGAAAAACACTATAGAAACTAAGAGGATAATATGTTGTGTAACACTACTGTAGATTTTGAATGAAGATTTTTAGTTTCAAGAATGTGACAATAGTTCAATAGCTTTTATTTTAATATCTTTGAAAGTCCACTCGTGTTAATTAAAAAAACAACACAAGTCAAAATAGAAAAACACCACCAAGAAGATGAAAAAAGCCTTAAAAATTATAGGAATCATACTCGTAGTTGTCATAATACTTATTGCATTCAACTATTCTAAATTAAATATCATGTCTGGTTATTCTGCAAAAAATATGAGTTCTTCTGTTTTTGTAGCAGGCAGAGCACCAGCTTTTACAGACAGTACAGATAATGGTTTTGCACCAATAAATTTTGCACGAGACTATGTGAATTTAGAAGACAAATATGCTACCGCTTCTGTGTATGGGTTTATGACACGCAAAGCTGTATTCCGTAAAGGTTTGGGAAGTGTATTAATTGATGATGATTACGATACTACAAAAGAAACGTCAATTCCGTTTCGTTCCAATATAGCACGCATGACGCCGTATCCGTACGGAAACATGAAACAAAAAGATACCACTTTTACCAACGTTGATTACAAAAAAATCGAAAACGCAGTAAACTATGCTTTTGCAAAAGTTAATGGCGAAGATGTCAAAAAAGCACGTGCGGTATTAGTATTATACAAAGATCAAATCATTGCTGAACAATATGCAAAAGGATTCAACAAAGATTCAAAAATATTAGGTTGGTCCATGACAAAAAGTTTAATAAGTACAATGTATGGCGTGCTACAATATCAAGGAAAACTCAACGTGCAGGACAAAGCGCCTATTGAAGCTTGGAAGAATGACGAACGAAATAACATTACCATTCACAACTTATTACAGATGAATAGCGGTTTGGAATGGGAAGAAAACTATGAAACCATCTCTGATGTGACGAAAATGCTTTTTCTTGCGAAAGATATGACAGCTGCGCAGGCTGATAAACCTTTGGCAGGAAAGATAAACGAAACGTGGAATTATTCTTCTGGAACTTCAAACTTACTCTCAGGAATTTTGCGCAAGCAATTCGATACACATCAAGAATACTTGAACTTTCCGTATGTAGAGTTTATTGACAAAATAGGAATGCATTCCATGTTGATTGAAGCGGATATGGAAGAAAACTATGTAGGTTCTTCGTACGGATGGGCAACACCGCGCGATTGGGCAAAATTTGGATTACTATATTTACACAGAGGCGATTGGAACGGCACACGTATTTTTGACGATTCTTGGGTAGATTATATTACCAAGCCAACACCAACATCAAAAGGACGTTATGGCGGACATTTTTGGCTCAATGCTGGCGGATTTCACCCAGATGTACCAAAAGATATGTATTCTGCTAACGGTTATCAAGGACAACGTATATATATCATTCCATCAAAAGATTTAGTCGTAGTTCGTTTTGGACTCGTTGGAAAAAAGGGAACGGATTTCAATAAATTTCTAAGTGAAATTTGTAACGCAATTGAATAAAAAATACCTACTGTAACTACAGTATTAATTCTATAATATAAGAGCTGCACTTTATGTTTCTACGTAAATTGCAGTTCTTTTTTTATGTAAAAAAACAGTCAAATTCTTCATATATACGGACACGTATGCTGTCATTTTCTAAAAATAGAAGCAAAAACTAACATATTACAGATTTATTGTAAAAACACATAAAATATAGTTGTAATATGTTTGTAAATTAAAACATTTGTTGTATATTTGCATTGTAATTCTTTCGAAGGAGTATAATTTTAAGCTTAAAACTATGTGAGAAATTGTTCGCGACACGTTTTTCACAACCAAAGGAGAAAGCCGAAAAGCCTTTTTATAAAGAGTAGGTAAACAATTTTAAAAATTACAATTATGCCAGTTAATCCAAATGAAATTGCTAACATCAACTTTAGTGCGATGTTAGGAAAGCCATTAACAGCAGTTATTGATGCGCAAGCAGCAGCAGCTTTATCAACGGTAGACTTTATTAATGAAGTAGGTCTTGATGATATGGGAAATGTGAAAAATGTAACATTCGCATATTCTAAATTAGTTGACGGAACGCCAACATCAGTAACCTTAACAACACCGTTGTTGACTATTATTCCAATTCCTTTTTTGCGAGTAGCCGACACTACTATTGATTTTAATGCTAAAATTTCTAGTGTCACTAAAGTTACGACTACAACTTCTCACAAATTAGATTTAAGTGCTGAATTGAGTTTACGTTGGGCTTGGGGACGTTTTAACTTTAAAGGAAGTTATTCGTACCAAAAGAAAAACACGTACTCAGATGAGTCTAAACGTTCATACAGTATGAACATTAGAATTAATGCAGTACAAGACGAAATTCCAGCAGGAATGAGTCGTGTATTAGATATGCTTGAAGAGTCTATTACAGAATCTTAGAACATCGTACACTAACAAATTGGGGAAGCCTCTTCGGAGGCTTCTTTAACTTAAAAAACAAAAAAAATCATGATTACATTAAAAGACTATATCGGAAAAATTTATAAAGAAGTAAATAATGCCAAAGTGCAGTCAGATATTGAAACATTAGCCATTGCACAAGAATATGTGCAAAACCCAATGTTAAAGCATTTTTCTGTGCCAAATATTCGCATCCGAGATATGGAATTAACCATTCCTGTTGCTGTTGATGCTACGCAAACGATTACTAGAGAATACACACAAAGAGAAATACAAAATGTATATGAAGCAGCATTCTTTAAAGTAAATGCAGACCTTTTTCCAAATCAAACAGCAGATCAAGTTGCGTATTTAGAAAGTATTAAACCAGAATTAGCAGCAAAAGCAGTTGTATATGCTGAGGAAGCAGCAGCTAGTTTAAGATCAGCAACTGCCGCAGATAGTATAGAGGCTGCACCACAAGCAGATACGGAAACAGACTTGCAAACTGCATTTAGAACGACAGAAGAAACTACTCCTATAAAAGAAACGCAAGAAGGATATGCATCTGAATCAACACCGACTAACTATACAGTAGCAATTAACAAAGCAGCCATCAAGTTTGCAGAGGTATCCTATAGTTTTGTCGGAGATAATTTTGTGCAAGAATCCGTTTTTCATAATGCAATGGTTGCAGAAATTGAAAAAAATCTTCAGCCAAAATCACCAGAAATTGAAGACCTTCCAGTAATTGTAGAAACACAAAAATTACAGGAAATCAACGATCCAGCAAACTTAATCAAAATCAAAGTTAACATTACAGACAATGCAATGGAATGGACAACAGATGTTGATGAAAATGGAAATGCCGTACAAGTATTAAACTACGAATAAATTCATTTTTCTTCATGCCAAACCAAAATGAAGAAACTCAAAATACAAACAGATGAAAACAAGTATTATAGAAAAAAACACCTTTTTTGAAGCTTCTATTTTTAAAGTAGGACTTATTTCTGAATTGCTTCGTTCCAAATCTTCACGCTTTTTAGTAGAGATTGAACGTTGGCTTTCAGAAAACCAAGAAGTATTGAAGCAATTTGGGTTTGTAGAATCAAGTCGTATGAGCATTTTACAAAACCAATTATTTGTAGCAAAAACGAAAGATGTTCCGCAAAAAAGAAGACATATATTGATGGTTGGCGCCAATTGTTTGGAAAATGCACATGAAATGTTAGCTGGTTTGCACGGACCTATTAAAAGTAAAGTTGCGCAAGGAAAAGAAACCATTCAGCAAATTTTAGTAATGATCAAAGATGATGCGGCATACAAACAAGGACAAAGAGAAAACTTTAATCAATATGTAAAAAATACCTGGAAGCGTTTGCGACAAGATCCCCAATTTAGTGCTGTAGCAATGCAATTGCAAACAGTTCTTCCTGAAGTAGATATTTACAGAATTATTGCGGAAGAGATTGAACTGTAATTTATTTATAAAAAAAATCCCAAAGCTTTTTTATGCTTCGGGATTTTCAACTCTTTATTTTGTCTTTCCTTTATAGATCGAATCCTAAGTTAACACCCAATTTTTGGGCAATTAGTTTGTTGATTCGGGTTTTAATGGCGCTAATCTTCACGCTCTCTAAAACGTTATTAGCAAAAGCATACGTTAGTAATGCTTTTGCTTCCTTCTCAGGAATTCCGCGTGAACGCATATAAAATAAAGCATCTTTATTTAACTGACCAATGGTACAACCGTGCGAACATTTTACATCATCTGCAAAAATTTCTAGCTGAGGTTTGGTATTAATTGTTGCTTTATCGTCTACTAAAATATTATTATTCGCCTGAAATGCGTTGGTCTTTTGTGCTTCTTTCTCTACAACTACTTTTCCGTTGAAAACTCCTGTAGAACGATCAGCAAAGATACCTTTATAATCTTGGTGACTTTCACAATTTGGTTCAATATGATGTACCAATGTATTATGATCTACATGTTGCTTATCGCCAATAATGGTAATTCCTTTCATGGTAGAATCAATGCGTTCTCCTTTTTGGAAAAATTGCAGATTGTTTCTGACTAACTTTCCTCCAAAAGAAAACGTGTGTACAGATACATTGCTACTTTGCTTTTGAGAAATAAACGTATTATCGATCAAAGAAGCCTCTTGATTGTCATTCTGAATCTTGTAATAATCAATAATAGCACGCTTATTTGCAAACACTTCTGTTACCGAATTTGTCAATACTACATTCGATGTTAAGCTTTGATGGCGCTCAATAATTTGTACATGCGAATTTTCATCCACCACAATCAAATTACGTGGTTGCAACATCACAGAAGCTTCACTTCCTGTAGAAAAATGTACAATTTGTATGGGTTTCTCAACCACTTTATTTCTTGGAATGTGAATGTATGCACCTTCCGAAGCAAAAGCAGTATTCAAGGAAGTCAAACTATGATCTGCTTTTGCAGCTTGATTATAGTATGAATCCATAATGATCTTATATTTCGGTTTGTTTAAAGCAGAACTCATCAAACAAACATCAATATCATCGTGTGTTGTTTCTGAAAGGAACGAACTATATTTTCCATCAATAAATACAATTTTATAGGTATCAATATCGTGGATAAAATACTTTTTTACGTCCTTAAATTCAATTGCCGATTCGTGTTTTGGAGAAATCGTATAATCGTGCTTTAATAGTGCATTTAGCGAAGTATACTTCCAATCTTCATCTTTCTTTGTTGGAAATCCTTTTTGTTGAAACGTTCTAATAGCTTCATTTCTGATTTCATTTATGTTTTTTGATTCTTCATGATGCACACTATCTTCAAAAACCATAAAGGATGACAATAATTTATCTTTTAACTCCATTTGTAGTGCTTAAATAGTTGCTTCTTGCTTAATCCAATCGTATCCTTTTTCCTCTAATTCTAAAGCCAATTCTTTTGTGCCTGATTTTACAATTTTTCCATTGTGTAAAACGTGTACAAAATCAGGTACAATATGATCTAGCAAACGTTGGTAGTGTGTAATAACAATTACGGCGTTGTCTTTACTACGTAATTTATTAACACCATTGGCAACAATACGAAGTGCGTCAATATCCAAACCAGAATCAGTTTCATCTAAGATGGCTAATTTTGGCGCTAACATTGCCATTTGAAAAATTTCGTTACGTTTTTTTTCTCCACCAGAAAAACCTTCATTTAATGAGCGCGATAAAAACTTTCTATCAATCTCTAATAATTCGGCTTTTTCACGAATTTTTTTCAACATTTCACTTGCAGGCATATCTTCTAAACCTTTTGCTTTACGTGTTTCGTTGATGGCAGTTTTTACAAAGTTTGTCACAGAAACTCCAGGAATTTCTACAGGATATTGAAATGATAAAAATACACCTTCATGTGCGCGTTCGTCAGGACCTAATTCTTCAATATTTTCTCCGTTTAAGAAAATTTCTCCATCCGTAACTTCGTATTCTTCTTTTCCAGCAATAACAGATGACAAGGTGCTTTTTCCTGATCCGTTTGGTCCCATGATTGCGTGTACTTCTCCTGCTTTTACTTCAAGATTGATTCCTTTCAGAATTCCTTTTCCTTCAATACCTGCGTGTAGATTTTTTATGTGTAACATTCTAACTATGTGTTATTTTTAAATCGAATTATTGATTGTTTTTGATGATAATCGTACCATCCTGACCACTTGGTTTTTGTACCGAAAGAATTTCTTCAATTTCAATCACTTCTTTCCAAGCATTTGGAACAGGGTTTGGTTTTTTGGTACCTCTTATAACAACAGGAACCATGTCTTCATCTTTTGTTTTGTATTGTTTACATTGTTCATTAAGCGCTAGCATTTGGTCGTCAATAACAACACCATATATTCCGCCACTACCAGTTTGAAGTACGGCAGCTTTTTCACTTTCTAGGTATAAAAACATTCCAGAAAATGTTTCTTTTAAGTCTCCTACTGTACGCGTAGTTTTGATGTTAGATTGTTGTTGAGTGCCAGTTTTTGGTAGCTCTTTTGTGTCTGTTTCGTTTGCTTTGTCAGTTGACTTCCCATCATTTTTACAACTAATAATAAGTAAGCTAAGTGCGAAGATGAAATAGATTTTTTTCATTTTATACTATTTATGATTGATTATCCAACAGAACCTTCTAATGAAATTTCTAATAATTTTTGTGCTTCTACAGCAAATTCCATTGGTAACTTATTTAATACGTCTTTGCTAAAACCATTTACAATTAAGGCAATGGCTTTTTCGGTATCAATTCCACGTTGGTTGCAATAGAAAATTTGGTCTTCTCCAATTTTACTTGTCGTAGCTTCGTGTTCTATTTGAGCCGATTTGTTTTTTACTTCTATGTACGGAAACGTGTGTGCGCCACATTTATTTCCCATTAACAGCGAATCACATTGCGAAAAGTTACGTGCATTGTCTGCTTTAGAAGCAATTTGCACCAAACCTCTATAACTGTTTTGTGATTTACCAGCAGAAATACCTTTAGAAATAATGGTACTCTTGGTGTTTTTTCCAAGATGAATCATCTTAGTTCCAGTATCTGCTTGTTGGTAATTGTTTGTAACTGCTATTGAGTAAAATTCTCCAACCGAATTGTTTCCTTTTAATATACAACTTGGATATTTCCATGTGACCGCAGAACCAGTTTCTACTTGTGTCCAAGAAATTTTAGAATTGGTTTCGCACAATCCTCTTTTCGTTACAAAATTGTATACGCCACCTTTTCCTTCTGCATTTCCTGGAAACCAGTTTTGCACCGTAGAATATTTAATTTCAGCATCGTCCATAGCAATTAATTCTACCACGGCGGCATGTAATTGATTTTCGTCACGTGATGGTGCAGTACAACCTTCAAGGTAACTTACATAACTACCTTCATCAGCAATTAGTAACGTACGTTCAAATTGTCCAGTTCCTGCTTCATTAATTCGGAAATAGGTTGATAATTCCATTGGGCAACGAACACCTTTTGGAATGTAACAAAAAGATCCATCCGTGAAAACGGCAGAATTTAAAGCTGCGTAAAAGTTATCTTTTTTAGGAACTACAGTTCCTAGATATTTTTTGACTAATTCAGGATGTTCTTGAATGGCTTCAGAAATAGGGCAGAAGATAATGCCTTTTTCAGCCAATGTTTTTTTGAAAGTTGTGGCTACAGAAACGGAATCGACGACAATATCAATGGCAATTCCTTGGAGTTTCTTTTGCTCGTCTATCGAAATTCCTAGTTTTTTATACATTTCTAGTAATTCCGGATCTACATCATCAAGTTTTTTGTTTGGATCTGCCTTTTTTGGTGCAGAATAGTATGAAATGGCTTGAAAGTCTGGTTTTTCATAATGTACATTTGCCCATGCTGGTTCTTCCATTTCCGACCAAATTTTAAAAGCGTCCAATCGCCATTCAGTCATCCATTCTGGTTCATTCTTCTTTTTTGAAATGGCACGAACGATATCTTCATTGAGACCTTTTGGAAACGTGTCACTTTCAATGTCGGTATAAAAACCATACTCATACTCTTTAGTTTCCAGTTCTTTCTGTAATTCTTCTTCAGTATATTTACTCATTTCTTTCGATATGATTAAGAGATTCAATAGCTATGAAATCTCACTTTTTTTAATTATTTCATGTTGGTAGGAATACTTTTAGATTCATAATAATCTAAAAATGCCACATGTTTAAAAGTTGTGATTATAGAGAGAACGATTCTCCACAACCACAGGTACGCTGTGCATTTGGATTGTTGAAAACGAATCCGGTTCCGTTCAATCCGCCTGAATATTCTAAGGTAGTTCCAACGAGATATAAAAAGCTTTTTTTGTCTACAATGATTTTTACACCATTGTTTTCAAAAACTTTATCTTCTTCTGCTTTGCTGTTATCAAATGTAAGATCGTATGAGAGTCCGGAACATCCGCCACTTTTTACACCTACACGAATGTAATCGCTGGCAGCGTCAAAACCGTCGTCTGTCATAAGTTCGACTACTTTTTTACGGGCTGTGTCTGAAACTGTTATCATTTTTTTAAATACGTTTATTTTGAATGGATAAAGATAAGCTATTTGATGCTTTTATTAAAGAATCCTAGCATTTATATAACATATTGCCCGATAGAATTTTCTGATTGCACTTTTTTGTTTCCGTTAAATTAAAAAAATGACTGATAATAAAGTACTTTTTATTCGAGGTAGCGTTCTGTAGATTTTCTTTTAATCATCGCCAAAGTAGCCACATTCCATAAAAATAGATACACTTTTTAGTACATAAAAAATTCCAAATTATTAATTGTTCTTTTTATTAAGAAAAGTCTGTATGTAATTTTACCTGTTTTATCGAAATACGTGAATTCTACAAGCATTTTTTTTAAGATTAACAGTATGTTTGTGCTGTTCTAAATCAAATATAAAAACAGTATTGCGACTTTTTTTGATTTAGAGAAAACAAAATTTTTAACCCCTATTATTAATTATAATATTTAAACAAATGAGAAAAAATTACATTTTATTAGTAGCCTTTTTAACTGCTGTTTTTAACTTAAACGCACAATCATTAGGCGTAGCTGTCTGTTTTGATGGTTTTAACGATTATGTACCTTTATTAAATACAGGAACTGATATTTTTGGTGATAACTCAAATAATGATAGTTTTACTATTGAATTTTGGGTGAGTGATAACCCTACTACTGGTAGCAACCAAATGCTTACAAAACACTCTGAGGGAGGAACAAAAAAAGGATATTTTATTGACAAAACAACAGCTGGTTCAGTAATGGTTGGAATTGGAAATAACACAAACAATTGGAGTACTGTTGTTGGTACAACACTTATAAATGATGGAAATTGGCATCATATTGCATTTACGTACGATGCAACTTTAGCTGAAATCAAATTATATATTGATAGTATTTTGCAAGGAACAACTAACGGGTTTACACCGGTTTTTGATAATATTACGGAGACTCGAATAGGAAGCTCACAGCATTGGAATACGTATTATGCAGGTGTTTTTGATGAAATTAGAATTTGGAATACCGCAAGGACATTAGCTGAAATTAATTCGACTAGAAATGCAGAGATTGCTACGATTCCTTCAAGCTTAATTTTATACTATAAGTGTAATGAAGGAATGGCGTATTACGATAATTGGTTAACGTATCAGTTTGTTGATGCAACAGGAAATGGACATACAGGTGATATGTATAATATGAACCGATTTGGAGCATGTTCAAACTGGGTTAATTCTGTGCCAAACGGAACATTGTCTGTGGCTGGTTTTGAAAATACAGTTGCTAAATTGACATTATACCCAAACCCAGCAACTAATTTTATAACCGTAACTGGATTAAAAGCCAACGAACCGTATGCAATTTATAATACCATTGGTGCAAAAGTGAAAACTGGAACTGCTGTTAACAATGCAGCAATTACAATTACAGATTTAGCAAAAGGAATGTACTTCTTAAAGTTGGAAGATAATAGAACTATAAAGTTTATTAAGAAATAGTGAATGTCAGTTCTATTTCTATGATAAAAACTATGATTCGTCTTTACGAGCGATAGCGCGGTAATCTCTTTATCGGATAACGGTTTTCTTCTATGAAGAATGAGATTGCTTTGTCGTTTTGCAATGACGTTTCTTTTTTGTCAATCAAAAACATACGAGTGACAATTAAAACTTGAATAGTATAGTAGCGAATGACTTCGGTTGTTCGCTATTTTTTTGGAGTAGTTATTTTCTTGGCAAGAAAAAACCTTTAATACAACTCATATTTCGAATACAAATTTGAATATGACTTTTTTTCTGAACTCCAGCACCAGGAAATGCAGGACCACCTTCCGTAAATACACCTCTAACTGAATCAAATGATTTAAGAGAGGTATTTTTATCATTTTCGATCTCTTCCTTTATCATCTGATGAAGATACTGTATCACAGCACAGTCCAACTCTCTAATTAGTAAGTCTTTATGTGAATCTTCTTTAACATTTTTATTTTTTGGTAATTCTTTATTTATCGAAGAAAAATCTTTTTTCATTATTTCGTAGTAAATGCTGAGCATTCTGATGAATTCACTGTCAATCAAGTCTAAACAATAATCCAATGTAAGCACAACACCAATCACGGAAGCTTCTTTAATTTTACCGCGTTTTTGTTTGTCTTTTGCCCAAGCCAATGCTCGCTCGTAATTATTCTCCCAAACATAAAATCCATGTCCCAGCCAATCAAATGGCTTTTCACTTATTTTTACGTTATTTGGTTTTACAAGAAGCTGATCTCTTACCGATTTGTCACAACCGTGAAATCCAATCAATAAATTTGATCTTGAACTGTACATTTTATTTATTCAGCTGTAGCAAGAACTCTTTTTAAATTGGGGAAAGATTTTGTTAATTTTCCATTTTTCGTCACAATACCAGCAGCACTAAGAGATTCAATAGCTGACTCCTTAGATGGTTGCTCTCTCTTTAATTTTTCCGCTAATGCGAGTAATAATGATGTCTGTTCTTTTTTCATGGAGAAACTACTATTTATATCAAATGTACAAAAAACATTCCACTTTTAACCTGTCCAATAGTCTATTACAGCTTATTTTGTCAGTGTTGCGCCCAAAGTATTTTTTAAAACTCCGAAAATCGCTGATCGAAAATAAAATCAGTATCCGTTAAGGTTTTTAGGAAATCGATGATGCGTGCTTTTTCTTCGTCAGTCATGGGAATTCTGAATGTTCCATCAGTTTGTTGAAAAATTGGATCTAAGTTTTCCGTATTCTGAACTCCGTTTCGGTAATGTTCCAAAACGTCTTCTAATGAAGTCAAACGTCCGTCATGCATATACGGAAAGGTAACTTCGATGTTTCTTAAATTTGGCACTTTAAATTTATACTTGTCTTGCGGAAATCCTGTGACACGTTCGCGACCAATATCATTGTATTGTGGATCAATTGCTAGTCCATTGTTTCTAAATGATTGATCGGTAAATAATTCGCCCGAATGGCAAGAAGCACATTTTTGATTGAATAATTCCATGCCTTGCGTTTCGTTGGCAGTTAAGGTTACGTTTCCTTCGTTGCGACGA
>NZ_JBGCDL010000332.1:0-5363 GCF_045105435.1 Kordia sp.
TTTTCAAAGGTGTAAGTTCCTGAAAGTAAGCCGTTATTAGGCGTAGAAACTATCTGAAAATAAATAGCATTGTCGCCATTTGCATTGTCTTCCCAAGTAAATTTTGGCATGATAGACGTTTCTTGGTTTACAATAACCTCATCTGTCCAAATGGTTGGTTTTGTGTTGTTTTTTGTGCGAATTGGGTTTGAAATTTTCACATCACCATCCAATTCAAAAGTCACAATTACCCATTGATCTTGGTCAAAATTTCGTGTAAATTGATAGATAAATCCATCAAAAAGTGCCGTTGAAGTGATTTGTAATTGATTGTAATTTGAATAATTATCTTTATCAACTGCAACGCTATTCGTTTCAAAAAAACGCACATTGGTCGCGCCTTCTTCCAAATAATAATATACATTTACAATAGCAGAATTTGTAGCATCACTTGCTGCACAGGCAATGACTGCGCCAGTTTCTATACTACGATTTTGAATCATAGCGGATAAAGTTGTTGTGTTCGTTTCTGACAACGTATCGTCTGATTGACATGATCCTATTGTCAAAAATAAAGTAGTGTAAAATATTATTCTTAGACGATTCATCCGTGTTGTTATTGATACATTTTATACGTTTCGCGGATCACTTTTTCCGCAGGTTTGTTTTGTGGTGTAAATTGATGATTTTCTAATCCGCCAGATTTTTCATAGTTATGAAACCATTTCCAAATAAATCCGCCAGCAAACCATTCTTCTTTCCAAAACTCGTTATACAAAGCTTGCAAAGCAATTTCTTGCGCTTTTAAATTGAGTACTTTTCCTTTTCTGCTAGAATCCCAAGGTTCTTTTCCTGTAAAGTCCATACTTCGATATCCGTATTCCGTAAAAATTACTTTTCGATCTAACTTTTTAGACAAGGCAACAATTTTTTCTTTGTGTGGCTGCCATCCTTTTTGCAAAGTTTCTAATGAAGGCATTTTTTCTTCACTTAGCGGAAAATACGCATCAATTCCTATAAAATCTAAAGATTTCCAAAATGGAACTTTGTCGAAAGCATCCCAATTTTCTGCATACGTCAGTTTTCCTTTGTACACTTTTTTTACTTTCACAATTAACTGATTCCAAAATTCTGGTCGTGCCGCTACAAACTTGTGCAATTCGGTACCAATACAATACATTTCTGCGTTGATTTCTTGCGCCAAACTCGCATATTCTAGAATAAAACTCTCGTAAGAAGCTTCAAACTGTTTCCAGGTTTCTTCCGATTCCATCGAAATAAGTCCAGTAAATTCACCATTCCAAACCCAAATTTGCGGCTTTATCATGATTTTGATATTGTTCTTTTGCAATAGTTCTGCGTACTGCTTGGCTCCTTTTCGTGTTTCGCCAAACCATTGACGGTCTGTATTGTGAATAACTTCGGTAGCGGTTAATTTTTTTAAAAAACCAAAAGGCATTATTGCGGCATAATTAGCGTTCACATTTATCACAGGATCTACATGTGTTTGATCGATTACATCGCGTGAAGCCACAAAGCTTACACCATTTATTTTTTGAGTTTGACTAGTACATGAAAATTGTAATAAGCCAAAAAATATACAAAGGAGTCTAAATTTCACAATTATAAATTTATTAACCCGTGTGCATTTTGATGAAATTCGTTAATTCGAGTGAATTTTGTATTGAGAATAGCTGTTCTTCACAAGAAATATGTTCTCGATACGATTTTTCGTATCTCAAAATCACTCGAACTAACGTTTCATTATACTTTTGAGTTCAAAATGTACTACAGATTTTATTAGACTCCTAAAATACTATATTTCCTAGAATAGCGCTCTTAAACCTATGCTAAAAGTTTGTCCTAATCCTTGAAAGTTGCTTCCACGTACAAACTTATCAAATGAAGCTTCTACGTTTAATACGTCTGTCAGTTGGTATTTTGTTCCAATTCCTAAAGAGGTTGAATTTTGCGCAAAATTGTTTCCTAAATCAATTAAAAATGCTTGTTTCGTATTTACATATACTGTTGATTTTGGTGAAGGAAAGTAGCTTAAAAATACACCTAATGGTAAAAATAAACTATTGTTTGCAAAACGCTCACCTACATTAGAATCTGCATCTGCGTCTTCACTTTTTTCTCCAAAGTTAAATCCGAAATCAGCTTGCGTAAATAATTGCCATTTATCTTGTCCGAATGTTTTGTCGTAGAAAAATTTTGTTTCCCAAAACACACTTCTTTTGTCTAAATATGGCGCATTTGCTTTGTCTTTAAAGATTGGCAAATAGATAGAACTCGTAAACGAGAAATTTGAAATATTTTTAAACGGCTGCACACGAATTGATGGTGCAATTGTTGTTAATCCGCTTCTTGAAGTTGCATCGTCTCTAAAATTAAAAACGTCTAATGCGCCAGCACCGCCAAATGTGTTAGATCGTACTTGAAAAATAAATCCGATATTCACACGACGACTATCGCTAATTCCTGTATAAATTTCTGTGGTGTTTGTAAAGAATGTTTCTCTCGGAATAGTTACCGAATTGCTTTCTGCATCCGTACGTTCGGTTTGTGTATAAATACTGTTGAAGAATTTAATATCCCATTGTCCTTTTTTCAATAATTTTGAAGGTGTAAACTCTTGAATATTTGTTAAGTCACCTGTTGTGTCATCATCTTCGTCTTCTTGGGCAGAAGAAAAGCTTACGAATAGTAAGGCAATTGCAGTTATGAATAAGTTTTTAGTGTTCATTTTTATTTTTTTTGTTGATTTGTTGATTTGTTGATTTGTTTTTTTGTCAATTTGTTCACACTAAGCTTTTGGAAGTGTTGATTTGTTTATCAAAGTACTTCTCGATACAATTTTCTTGGGAAAATCACTCGAAGTGACGTTTGAAAGCAATTTATAGTTCAGTATTTCAAATTTCTATCTTTACGTCTTTGCGAGAGTTTTGAAAAAACTAGTGGCAATCTTTTTCTCTAGTAACAGATTATTTCGTTTGATTCAATTTCCAGTTATACGGATAATAGCTGATTTTCGATTTTTTTTCGATTTTTTCTTTTCTGTATTTATTAATGAAATCGATTTCATTTCCGCTTTGCGTAAAATCTTCTTTGTACCATTTCATGATTTCAGAAAGTTGCACCCTTTTTTTACGTGCGTTTACTTTGATAAATTCGTCGCTATTCAAGGCAATTCGGGTTTGTGTTTCCAATTGTGCATCTAACGTATTTGGTAGGTATGCTTCTGCGATTATTGGCGGACAACCAAGTCCTGCACAAACTAATACAAAGTGAAAACGCGCATCGTTAAACTGTCCGCGTAACAACTTATGTTCAATGTCGTTTAGTGTAATTTTTTTTCCGCCAACGGAATGTTTTGTTTTGTCAAAAAATCCTTTAATATCCAAAGGCGATTTTACAGGATATTTATTGACAATTCCTTTAATTACAGATAAGTTATAGACATTAATCCAAAACGCTTGGTACGTATTTGCATCACTTTTAGCAACCGTAATACTATTGGTAGAAGCCAAAATCTTTTCCAATTCGGCAGAATTCGCTTTAATAGCTTTATAATTTACGCGTCCGTTGGTTACATATTCTTTAAAAAATGCATCAGAAGACTTAAAAAAAGCGTCTGTATTTTGTGCAAATCCAATTGTAGTAAAGCACAATATGAATAATGTGATGATTTTATATTTCATGTGTTTATATTTATTGTTTTTTTATGTGTCACATGTAGCTTCCACAGAATTATTTTCTTGGGTATCGAAATCTCGTTATGGAAGTTTCATAGCAATTTTTTCAATATTAATTTCAATTTCTAATGATTGATAAGTCCGCAAAAAAACAAGGAACTTACAAACTTTCTTAAAAAAATTTCTGTTTCGTATCAAATTGATTTTTAAACGCCAAACAAGTTGGTTGTTTTGTAAAATCCTTACAAAAATAAATTAATTTATAATAATTCTAAATTCCTTATCTTGCCTTAAGTTCTTGATAGTACTTTCGACAGAATTCGCAACATGAGTTCGTTCTCACAAAATCAAGAACGCACTAACCAATCAACTTTTTATGGAACACATTGTAATTATAGGTAATGGAATTTCAGGAGTGACGGCTGCCAGACATATTCGAAAGCTTTCCGACAAACAAATTACCATTATCTCGGCCGAAACTGATTATTTTTTCTCGCGTACAGCGCTCATGTATATTTATATGGGACACATGAAGTTTGAGCATACACAACCGTATGAGAATTGGTTTTGGAAAAAAAATCGTATCGAACTTAAAAAAGGCTTTGTAAAACAAGTAAAAGACGCTTCAAAAGAATTGGTTTTTGCTAGTGGAGAAACCATGAAGTACGACAAACTCATCATTGCAACAGGTTCAAAACCAAATAAATTTGGCTGGCCAGGACAAGATTTAGATGGCGTAATGGGCATGTACCACAAACAAGATTTAGAAAATTTAGAGAAATATGCACCTGATAATAAAGTGTGTAACCGCGCTGTCATTGTCGGTGGCGGATTGATTGGAATTGAATTGGCTGAAATGCTACAAAGTCGCGATATTCCCGTAACGTTTTTAGTGCGTGAAAATAGTTTTTGGAACGGCGTTTTGCCTGCGGGCGAATCAGCAATGATTAACGAACATATAAAAGAACACCATATTGACTTGCGCTTGGGCGTGAATTTACAAGAGATAAAAGCAGACGAAAACGGAAAAGTAAAATCGATTATCATCAAAGAAACTGGCGAAGAAATTCCTTGTACAGTTGTTGGACTGACAGCAGGAGTTGCGCCAAATATCGATTTCTTAAAAGAATCCAATATTGAACTCGGACGCGGTGTCAAAGTGAATCGACGCTTAGAAACCAACGTAAAAGATATTTATGCTATTGGCGATTGTGCCGAGCAACACGAACCTATTGGACAACGCAGACCTATTGAAGCCGTTTGGTATACAGGTCGTATGATGGGCGAAACCTTAGCACAAACCATTTGTGGGAATCCTAGAGATTACAATCCTGGAAATTGGTTCAACTCTGCAAAGTTTTTAGACATAGAGTATCAAACCTACGGTTGGGTTTTTGGCGAACGCGGACGACCTGATTATGAACAACATTTTCACTGGAAACATCCTAAAAAACATATTTGCATCACAATTGCATTTCACAAGGAAACCAACCTTTTCTTAGGAATTAACACCTTTGGAATTCGCATGCGTCATCATAGTTTTGACAAATGGCTTACTGAAAAACGCTCTGTCGAATATGTGTTAGCACATTTAGCAGACGCCAATTTTGATCCTGAATTTTACAAACTACACGAAAAAGAAATTGTTTCACAATTCAATCTGGCTCACAACACGAACGTTCAACT
>NZ_JBGCDL010000333.1:0-3786 GCF_045105435.1 Kordia sp.
TTGTTCCTCCAACATAAAAAGCACCTTCTGGCACATATACCATTTCTATGGCAAATACCTGAATGTCTATAATGTCATTAGTGTCGGTAGAACCAAAGTTCCAACGTATTTGATTGTTTTGGAAATTTACATTTCCACTTCCATCGGCACTTCTAAAAATAAATGCTCCAATACCGTCTGAAGTAACATCGATTGTAGCGCCAGAAGCCGCAACTGAGTTGGCTTGACTTATAATTCCGTGTGTCCAAGTTCCGTTGTTTACTCTGTATTTAATAAATACCCAAGCAGCATCATAATTAGATGGCCCTGAGCTAATTCTCCATGAATTTTCCCAGAAGAGATCAAACTCTACATGTACCCAGTTAGAAACTTCATTTAAGTTTTCAAGTGAGATGTTGTTCACTTGGATGTTGTTTGCTTTCGTATTTGTGCTGAAAGCAAAACAAATTAGCATTAAGAATAGTGTAATTTTTTTCATTACTTTGATTTTGATTTGTTAGTATTAGATAAATTGTATTCTTGTTTTTTGTGTGCGCATAACGTACATATTTTTAAACTACATAGCTATCAAAATTTGGGGTGGGCTTGATAATGGATCAAATATATAAGATGAAGTCGCTCTAAAGTACAGTTTTTGTATAAATGGAGTCAAATGTTGTATAGTCTGTTTTCCTTAAAAAAGGTGAAAATCCCCTTGTTTGTTATTTATTTAGGAAACTAAACCGCACATACATATTTTTGAACCAATGATACTAACGATATCATATTTTAACCCGAAAAGCGTACCTTTAAACTATAAAACCATTACTTATGCTAAAAGCAGTTTTAATAGACGATGAACCTAAAGCCCTTGAAAGCCTCAAATGGGAGCTAGATGATTTCAGTGATGAAATTGAAGTACTTGCTAAGTTTTCCGATCCTGAAGAAGCTTTAATATATATAGAAAAGACACCTTGCGATTGCCTTTTTTTAGATATTGAAATGCCAACAATGGATGGTTTTCAGTTTTTAAACAGATTAAAAACAAAGGATTTTGCCGTTATTATAACTACCGCTTATAATGAATATGCTATTAAAGCCTTAAAAGAAGAAGCAATTGATTATTTGTTGAAACCAATTGATAATGACGATTTAAAAGTTGCTATAGCGAAGGTGAAAAAGTACATTTCTCGCAACGATGTTTCTACCGAAAAGTTTGAGCGTATTTTATCTGATTACAACAGTCGATTCAATAAAAAAAGAATTACGATTAATACAGATGGGAAACTTATTTTTCTCGATTTAGATGATTTGCTTTTTGCAGAATCTGATGGTAATTATAGTACTTTATATTTGACAAATTCGAAGAAAATAGTACTGACAAAAAAGCTAAAAGAGGTAAATGCGATGTTACCAGACGAGCGTTTTTTTAGAATTCACAATTCATATATAGTCAATTTAGACAAAATCAAGGAGTTTATAAAATCGGATGGTTACGTCATTTTGGTTTCCAATCATAAAATACCTATTTCAAGACAGCGTAAAGCCGCTTTCTTAGAAAAATTATAAAGAAAATTTAAAGTGTATGTGCCAATTACCTAAGAATGTATTATTCATTCTTTCTCTCTTCTTATCTACCATTAGCTTTTCACAAACTGTTGACACTAGTTTAGTGGAAGTAGCCAATGCACTTTTAGAAAAAAAGGTCAAAGCGTATGGAGTTATTGATGAAAAATTAGAATTATATAAGAGAGATTCTTTACAACTTCAATATTTAGCAGACCTATATAAAAGGAAAAAATATTTAGAAGGAGAAAGTTATGTTTTAAATGCAATGGGCGAATATTGTCGAAATACGTCACAATATGATAAAGCCATTTTATTTCATAAAGATGCCTTAGCTAAAGCAGAAACAGCAGAAAACAAACAGTTGCATGTAAGATCGCTTAATATGCTAGGTGTTGTGTACCGTAGAATTGAAGATATACGAAAGGCATTAGATTACCATCAAGAAGCTTTGGTACTTGCCGAAAGTATTGAAGAAAGAACAATTGTAGTAAAGAAAAGTATCGCCGTTTCACTAAATAGTATGGGAAATATCTATTTGGTATTGGAACAATATGATTTGGCAGTGCAACGCTTTAAAAAATCAATGGAGATAGAGGAAAGCGTTGGTAATAAATTAGGTTTGGCAATCAACTATCATAATATAGGATATGCCAAAGAAGCTACAGGAGATTTAGAAGGCGCACTAACTGATTACAGAGAATCATTGCGATATAACGATGAAATTGATTCTGATTTAGGGCGTGTTATTTGTAATTCTACAATCGGGAGAGTATACATCAAACAAGAAAAATATCAAAAAGCAGTCAGAATTCTTAATACTACTTTAGCAATGGGGAAAGGCTTACGAGATAAATTTCACCTTTCGAGCGTATATCTTAATTTAGGTTGGGTTAATTTAGAATTAAAAAACTATAACCTTGCCGATAAATTTTTAAAAGAAGGGTTGACACTTTCTAAAGAATTTAATTTAAAAAGTGCCGAAGCAGAAGCCTACAAACATCTTTCTACATTGTCAAAAAATCAAGGACAATTTGAGCAAGCTTTAGTATATCAAAAGCAGTCGTATGAATTGGATGAAGATATCAGAAATGATAAAAACTTTAAGTATGTAAATGATTTGATTGCAAAAAACGATCAAGAACGATACAATCTGAAAATTGAAAATCTTGAAAAAGAAAACGCTACAGTAAAGCAAACCTTAAAAAGAAATAAAAGTATTTGGATTACGAGCAGTATTGTTTTAGCGTTTTTAGCAATTATGATCTATATCTTATACCGACAACGTTTATTAAATAACGAAAAGAAGATTTTGACCTTAGAGCAAGATATGTTGCGTAGTCAAATGAATCCGCATTTTGTGTTTAACTCATTGAATTCTATCAAACAATACATCATCAGTAATGAGCAGAAAAATGCAGTACATTACCTAAATAAATTTGCAAAGCTAATCCGTAAAATATTAGATGCTTCTCGCGTAAAAGTGGTTTCACTTGGTGACGAATTAGACACCATGGATTTGTATATGAGTATTGAAAATATTCGTTTCTCCAATGAAATTAATTTTGAAATATTGGTTGATGAAGAAATTAATCTCGATCAAATAAAAATGCCATCACTTGTATTACAACCTTTCTTAGAAAATGCATTGTGGCATGGGTTATCTTCCAAGAAAGGAGAAAAGAACATCAAGCTATCTGTTACAAAAACGCAAGAAGATTATGTAACAATTGCCATTACCGATAACGGAATTGGACGCGAAGCTGCACAACAAATTGCAACAAATAAAATTGTAAAACGAAAATCAATTGGAATTTCATTGACTAAAAACCGTTTGACAAACTTTGTGAAAGATTTTAAGAACAACTTCACTGTAAATTTCGTGGACTTAAAAGATCAATATCAAAACCCAAGCGGAACCGAAGTTGTACTCAATATTCCGCTTCGATAGTTATAACATATAAAATAAATAGATTTGTATCTATTTGCCTCCACCATTTCTTCTACCTTCAGCTGCTCTTGATGATGTAGCTGGACAACTAGGAACTATTGAATATGTACATTCTTCTTCAGAATCACAAGTACCTGTATAATTACCTGCAGCTCCAGCTTTTAACTGATCTAAATTTTCTAGTTTAGCAATCGTGTTTTTTATAAACTTTAGTTTTCTCATAAGAAATATTTAAATGTTTTTAAATAGGATTGTAAATGTATAAGATTGTGACTTATGAAAGTGAAAAA
>NZ_JBGCDL010000334.1:0-4188 GCF_045105435.1 Kordia sp.
ATTGTACGTCCAATGTTATCGTGGAAGATAAAAAAAGAATCGTTAGACTCAAAATAACCCGAAAATGAATCAAGCCTACATAAAACTTCGAAAAGACATCATTGCGTTGATTGAAGGTGAAAACCTAAAAGTCTTAGATGTTGGTTGTTCCAATGGAATCAACGGAAAATGGCTGCTCGATCAGGGAATGGCGACAGAAGTTATTGGTATAGAAACGCACAAAGAATCGGTTGTAAACGCAAAGCAAAACATCACGAAAGTGATTGAAAAAAGTGTTGAAGATGAAGCGTTATTGGAAAGTCTAAAAGGAGAAGAATTTGATTATATCATTTTAGGTGATGTTTTAGAACATTTAATTGATCCGTGGCATGTACTTTCATCTTTAGAAAAATCCTTGAAATCTTCAGGTAAAATGATTATTTCATTGCCAAACGTACAACACTTAGAAACCATAAAACACTTAGTGTTCAAAGGGAAATTTCCATACGAACCAAGTGGATTATACGATAAAACACACATGCGTTGGTTTACGCTCAAAAATATAGAAGAATTAGTGGATCAATCGGATATGAAAATTGAAGAATTGACGCGCGTCATGCGATACAGTGCATACAAAGGCGGATTTCCATTCATTCCAAGAGTTCTCAAGAAATTGGGATTATTCAAAAACTTCTTTACATTTCAGTACGTATTTCGCTGTGTAAAAAAATAACATGCTATTTTCTGCCATCATATTATCAAACACTAAAAGTCAGTCAATTTTTGACATGACACTGCATTGTATTGAAAGTATGATAGCAGCTGAAAAAGGCAATTCAAACATCGAATTTGAAGTACTTTTAATAGAAAGCAACAAGCAAATTCACGATTCTCCATATCAATTCCCAGACTATGTAAAAATGATCATTCCTACGGAAGATTTCAACTTTCATGCGTTCTTAAACATAGGAATCAAAGCGGCTACAGGAGAATTCGTTGGTTTATTCAATAACGATTTAATCTTCAAAAAAGATTGGTTTACAGAAATTCTAAAAGTAAAACAGCAACATCCAAAAGTACAATCGTTTTGTCCTGTGGATTATGATGCTAAATTTACACCGAAATCTTTTTTTGAAGGAAAATCATATTTGTTTGGCTACAAAGTGCGTCGTCACGTAGTTGGTTGGTGCATTATTGCAGAAAAATCAATGTTTGATAAAACTGGTTTATTAGATGAGCGTTTTAGTTTTTTCTATGCAGATGATGAATATAGTTTGATGTTGCAGAAATACGGTAAAAAGCACGTAGTTGTAGCAAATTCAGAAGTTTCACACCTAGAAAGTAAAGTTTCCAAGGAATTAGAGAAAAAGAAAAGTGCGTTCTTCGATGATGTTGTAATTCCAGAAAAAGACATTCCAAAATACATATTTACGGAGCAAAATCGTTGGATGTTGGAACGCAAAAAGCTACTGCAAGGACATATCATCTTTCACAAAAAGTGGGGAAGTCCTAAAATGGTGGCGATAAAATCAAAAATTGGACGTACTTTCATAAAAAACGGACTGGGTTTTTTGAACAAATATTTCATGTAGATGAATGTACTTTTTCTAGTAAATAACACCAAAATCTCTCCAAACGCTAATGGCGGAGCGTCTGTGTATTTTAGTCATTTGCAATTACTTGCGAAACTAAATTATAAGGTTCATGTGTTAATGGTAGATTTTTCGGATCAGCAAGATGCTAGACTTTCGTCGGATGTAAACACTGAGTACATTCAAGAAATTACAGAATTTTATACGGAAATAAAACACTTTCAAGTCGCACAAATTCATCCAAAAGGTATCTTAGATCGTGTCAAAACGGCAATTTCGGCACCTGAAAAGTTTGAATATTTCTTTGTGAATTCAACCAATGAAAAAATAATTAAGCAATACATATCAGAAAATAAGATTGATCTCGTTTGGGCTGAATGGCGTTGGACAGCGATTTTAGCGAACTATTCAAATCTAGACATTCCGATTATTTATGCGCATCACGATTGGGAATTTAAGTTGCGAAAGTTAAAAAGTAAACTTTCATTCCTGCAAAAATTTCACCTAAAACAAAAGAAACGAGTAGAGTTGGACTTGGTAAAACGTGTTTCAGGTTGTGTTTCGGCTTCGTTCACAGAAACGCAAGAAATCAAACAATACGGAAATCAAAACGCAGTCTACATTCCATTAACGTATCAAAAGGTTGAACTAACAGAAAACAACTCAGAAACACCATCAATTGTACATTTAGGCGGCATGGGAACAACGGCAAATCGGATCGGATTGGAACGGTTTTTAGAAGTTTGTTGGAATGATCTCAAAGAAAAAATACCAAATGTTACACTAAAAGTAATTGGAAACTTAAAGTACGCTTCCGAGTCGTTAAAAATACGCTTAGAAGATTCACAAATACAATGTTTAGGTTTTGTAGAAGACTTAAGTCCGTTGCTAAAACCGTACGACATTCACATCATTCCTTGGGAATACAACACGGGAACACGCACGCGAATTCCGTTGGTTTTCAATCATGCACAAGTATTGGTGTGTACAAAAGCAGCGGCAAGTTGCTATCCGGAAGTTGTTCACGATCAAAACAGTATCTTAAGTAACGATTTAAATCAAATGACAACACAATTGATAGATTTGTATAACAACACAGAAAAACGGATATTTATAGGCGACAACGCCCGAAAAACGTTTGTAGAAAGCTTTACGGCAGAAAAGCAGTTGACTAAACTGAAAACGTTTGTGGAGTCTTTAAAATTATAAATGTTGAATGCTGAATTTTAAATTATAAATAACACAAACGTCAGTTCGAGTGATTTTACATTGAGTAAAAACGAAATGAAAAATAGTATCGAGAACAGCTATGATATAAAAAAAGCTTTGATTTCAAAGTAGTTCTCGATACAATTTTTCGCCTATCTCGACTGCGCTCGATATGACAAAAAATCACTCGAACTGACGTTTAGAACAAAACGAATAACAAATAAAACCAAGAGCAAGAGTGAGTCTAAGAGCGCAGCGATACCAAAGCAAAGCGTGTCTAAAATTCTAACAGCAAAGCGCTTCTAAAAAAAAGACAATGAAACAAACCTACATCATAGCAGAAATCGGGCAAGCACACGACGGAAGTCTCGGAATGGCGCATGCGTATATTGATGCTGTGGCAAAAACGGGCGCGAATGCGATCAAATTTCAAACGCATATCGCTGTGGCGGAAAGTAGCATTCACGAGCCTTTCAGAGTAAAATTCTCAAAGCAAGATGCTACGCGTTACGAATATTGGCAACGTATGGAGTTCTCATTAGCACAATGGAAAGAACTCAAAGCGCACTGTGATGAAGTTGGTATAGATTTCTTGTCATCTCCGTTCAGTAATGCTGCTGTGGATTTATTGGAAGAAGTAGGTGTAAAGCAATACAAAGTAGGTTCAGGAGAAGTTAATAACTTTCTATTGCTAGAAAAAATAGCCAATACAGGAAAACCAATCATCATTTCATCGGGAATGAGTTCGTTTGCAGAATTAGATGAAACAGTCGCTTTTCTAAAAGAAAAAAACTGTGAATTCTCCATATTGCAATGTACAACCTCGTATCCAACAGCGCCAAAACAATTTGGATTAAATGTAATTCATGAATTAAAAGAAAGGTATCAAGGCGCCTATTTAGGAGAAGTTTCGCAAAACAATAAGAGAAAAATACAAGAGAAAAAAACTGCGCAAGTGTCGGAACAATCAAATCTCGATTATCGAGTAAAAATTGGATTCTCTGATCATTCATCAGGAATTGAAGCGGGAATTGCGGCTGCGACTCTTGGTGCAGAAATCTTAGAATTTCATGTTGTATTTGACAAAGAAATGTTTGGTCCAGATGCAAAATCATCACTCACATTTCCAGAAACAACAAAACTTGTCAGCGCAGTCAGAAACATTGACAAAGCGTTGAATCATCCAATCGATAAAAAAGACAACTCACAATATTCAGAATTAAAGCAAATCTTTGAAAAATCGTTAGCCATCAACAAAGATTTACCAAAAGGACACGTGTTAACTTTTAATGATTTAGAAGCAAAAAAGCCTAAAAATTACGGAATACTAGCTTCAAAATTCCAAGAAGTCATCGGAAAGAAGTTGGTAAACGATATGAAACAGTGGGATTTTTTGAATGAAGAGGAT
>NZ_JBGCDL010000335.1:0-4539 GCF_045105435.1 Kordia sp.
ATTTATTCCACAAAAGAAATGTAGTTTAAAAATAAAATAGCGAGCAATTATCTCGAAGATGCAAGTAAAGCCTTGTCATTTCTAAAATTAATAATTAAAACTAATAGTCATGAGACAAGATGTATTACAAAGGTTCTTTTATAGAACTGAAGATTCAGGAAGATTCCTTGTGACTTCAAAAAGAACAGGAGTCACCTATTTTGTAGAACCAATAGATTCTGGAAAGCCTGCTATTTTATGGGGCGATTTAGATCCAGCTACAAAAAAAATGACTGGAGATTATGGAAATAAAAGAAGAGGTGCCGTTTTGGCGGAAGAATCACTAATTACCTCTGAAAATGGTTTCAAAAACATCTCCACTTTCAAAGGAAGTCCTTTGGGAGAAATTGATCGTAGAGATCGATTGCATGAAATGAAAAAAAATGAAATGTAAAACGAGATGATTCTTTATGTGTCATCCAAAACAAAAAGAAATCATGTTTAAGAAATATAATAGTATTGAAAATACATACCGTGAGAAGGCAACCGAACAAGTATACCTTCACGATTACGGGAACGATGTTTTCGTAGTACAAGAAAAAGTTCATGGAGCTAACTTTTCTTTTATTACTGACGGAACTCGAATCCAAGTTGCTAAACGTACAAGTCTAATTGCTGAAGATGAAAACTTCAACAACCACAACTATGTTTTAAACAAGTATGAAAAAGCAATTACAGCACTTTTCAAGCTTGTAAAGAAAGATTTTCCTGAAACGGAAATGATTACAATTTTTGGTGAAATTTTTGGAGGTAACTATCCGCATTCTACGGTAGATAAGATTGATGGAATGGTTCGCATTCAAAAAGGAGTTTTTTACAGTCCAGAAAATGACTTTTACGCGTTTGATATTTGTTTAGATCACAAGCAATATCTTGATGTAACTATTGCAAACACATACTTTGAGGAAGTTGGATTGTTTTACGCAAAAACACTTTTCGCAGGAACGTTTAGCGAATGCATGGCATATCCAAATGCATTTGAATCTAAAGTACATGAATGGCTAAATCTTCCAACTATTGAAGATAATATTTGCGAAGGAACCATCATCAAACCATTGGTAAGTAAACGATTTGGAAATGGACAACGTGTTATTTTCAAAAACAAAAACGAAAAATGGTCTGAAAAGTCACATGAAAAACGATCAAGAGTTTCAAAGCCAAGTGCAATTGAAGCACTTTCAGATACTGAAAAAGAATTGATGCACACGCTTTTAGGATATGTAAACGAGAATCGTTTGATGAATGTACAAAGTAAACTTGGTGAGTTTTCTCCAAAACAAACTGGAAAAACCATTGGATTACTTGCCAAAGATGCGCTAGAAGATTTCGTAAAAGACCATGAAACTGATTGGGAAAATACGGAAAAGCAACATCAAAAAGTAATGACAAAAATACTGAATAGAGAAGCTGCTACTATAGTAAAAGAAGTGCTTCTTTTTAGGTAATGTAGATAGATTGCCTCTTGTTCATTAGAGACAAGAGGCTTTTGAATAAGAATATTATTTTAGAATTTACTATCTGTTATAGGCTACATTCACTAATTAGTGATTAAATTTATTCATTAAAATAATTTAAAAGAGCATCAAAAAAGGATTTAGATAATGACCGTACAAATACAACATACCATGCTTCCTGAAGGAGATAAAGGTTTTAGCATTAAAAAATACACTGGAGATGCCCCTTTTGATATTTCTCCGTATTATGAAAAACCATTTATGAGTCTTTCAGTCTGTTGGAGAGGTTTTGTGGCTACGTTTGCTGTAAAAAACAATAGATTGTTATTGAAAGATTTGAGAGTTTTTAAAGAAACAGAAACTCCAAGAGTTATTAACGGTGCTAAACCAAAGTTTGTAGATTTTTTTGATTCAAAAATTTTATCCTATAAAAATATAGACTTGGAACTAGACTATACAGGAAAAATGTTAATCACGAAAGGAGATTCGCAACTCGGATTACATCCAAAATTTAATATTGCATCACACAAAAATATTACAGAGTTAGTTTTTTCTTCAGGAGTTTTACAAGAACAGGAAGATTTAAGCGAATTAATAGAACAATTCCGAGAAACTTTGTATGATCATGCAAAAAAGGAATGTATTGAAGAAAATTCATTAAAAATGCTAAGCGAATTATCTTCAAAAGCAATAAGCAAAGAAAAAGTTACGGCGGAAGATAAAGAAAAGATGAAAGTGTTTTTTCAAGAAGCAAAAAAGTTAATTTTAGCAGATAAATTATCAGAAGTACCGAAACAAATTACGAATCATCTATTTAAAAACTTTAAATTGAAAGATGCTGAATTCAAAGAAGAATTTAACCAAAAATTCTATTTAAATTATGGATATTCTCCCTATGATTGGTAAAGTTTAATCAAAATATTCTCCATAGAGAAAACAACAAGAATTCATACTAAAAAAGTATATCAAAACTTTTACTCTTTAGAGTAATACTGGACAACAACTGTCTAAAAATAAAGAAATTAAATTTTAACTACGCGAAATAAACGCGCAGTACTTTAAAACCTTTGTATCTACAATTAAAACAAACAAAAACTATGAAATGAGCCATAGCAATCAGTTGATACCTACTGATATGATTATTGGTGAATTCCATCTGACAGAATTAATAATATAAAAAATGAAACAGATGAAAATTGCAGCAAACAAATGGCGAAATTTTTCAGGAAAAGTATTCGATGTGCCCATCACTAAACTTGTTGAGAATGCCATTATAAAAGAACAGAAAGCTGGTCATAAATTGAAAATCTATGTGGGTTCAGATTCACAAGCCTATAAAACACACGTTGCCTATGGTACTGTGATCGTAATTCTGAGAGAAGGAAAAGGTGGTTTTATGTTCATCAAAAACGAACAAGGAACTACTAAAATAGGCATAAAAGAGCGTATGCTAAAAGAAGTGGCACTATCCGTAGAAACTGCCTATGGCATTTGTGATCTATTAGAAAAGTACAATATTCCATTGGAAGTCCACGCAGATATTAATACAGACTCAAAATATAAATCAAATGTGGCACTCAAAGAAGCAATGGGATATATCTTAGGAATGGGCTTTGCATTCAAGGCAAAACCTTATGCTTTTGCAAGTTCGTCTTGTGCAGATAGTATTGTCTAAATAACATTATATCTCTTCTTTTCTAATGAATACATCAACTACGCAAAATGAATGCGCAGTAGTATATAATATTTGTTCCAGAAAGAAAAACAGTTGCTAATCAATATACTGTTTGGTTAATTATCCTCGCTACACGTGGATTGTAGCGAGGTTCAAAAAAGAAAAAATGAATTAAAAATATCAAGCGAGTCTTGTTGTGTGTTTCTGTATAGCACCATTGTATAAAACGTTGCAAAAATTTGCATTATGCTTTTATATGCAACTCGACTTGGAGGTTTGTTGATTTCCAAAAATCAATATGTTCATGTGGGTTCGAATCCCACTATCTGTTTCAGATATGGCGAAATTGGTAGACGCACTAGATTAGGGTTCTAGCGAATTTTTGCACTGGTTCGATTCCAGTCTCTTGCTCATTAGCGAGGGTAACTCAGTTGGTAGAGTACTACACTTTTAATGTAGATTGAAGTTAGATTTCTTCTAAAAAAATCACCAGCCTGTCACGCTGTTAAAATTGACGAAAACGATGACGTATCAATCTGCTGAAGCTTCAAAAGAAGTAAACAGCAGTTTTGAAATCGCTTTGACATAAAAAGTGCTTACTGATAGCAACTATTATTTCTTGACGATCAAATCAAACTAAAAACATTGCTATTAAGTTGTGTTTTGGTGCGATTCCATCTTCAAAAAAGAACTAGCGAACATTTGTAAAATCTTTTATCTCCGCGAAAGAGAAATGATTGATGCGCTTCGTTTTTACTCGAAAATCGAGACTAAAAAAGTTTAATCGCCAGCAATGGCATAATTAATAATAAAGACATGAAACGAGTACGAATTCACACAGGAAAAGTAGGTTTGGTTTTTAAAAACGGAAACTACCAGAAAGTAATTACTGAAGGAGCATATTGGCTAAAGTTTAGTCAAAATGCAGTTATGTATGATCTTACAGAAAAATTTCATGCACCAATTGCTAGTGAAATTTTATTGCAAGATGTCACCTTAACAAATATGTTAGAAGTGATAGATGTAAATGACAACGAAATTGTATTACTTTTTGAAAAAGGAAACTTTAAAGGCGTATTAGAGACTGGACAACATTTGTATTGGAAAGGTTTGATTAATAGAACTTTTACACGAGTTGACTTAGGTAAAACAGAAATTACAGAGATCAAAGACAAAAACTTGCTAAGCAACTATAATTTGTCAAAATATATCCGATTGTTTGAAGTATTGGAATATGAAAAAGCAATTTTATTGGTTGATGATAAGTTTGAGAAAATTTTAAACTCTGGTATTTATCGTTTTTGGCGAAATGCAACAAACATCAAAATTTCGAAAGTAGATATGCGTCAGTTGCAACTCGAAATTTCGGGT
>NZ_JBGCDL010000336.1:0-2869 GCF_045105435.1 Kordia sp.
CTAAAAAACCTTCTTTAAAAAGCTTGGGCGATATTTCTCCCGATTTAAAAAAGATAGAAGACTATTATGTGGCAAGTATTAATTACGAATTGACACAGGTTGAAGTCTCCGAAATTGGCAAGCAATTGTTTAAAAGTTACATGCAAAAATTATCACAATTAAACAAAGAACACAAAGTATTGCAGCAAGAATTAACGGAACTTGGACCTAACGAACAAACGATCAATGCAATGATTGACAACTTACAATTTAGACTGAAATTGCTATACCAATTAAAGGAAAAATTAAACGAATTAAAAACATCAGAAAATAATGCATAATTCAAAACGAACACAAAGTCTACTGATCGCTTTATTGGTCATTAGCTTTGGATATTCACAATCAAAAAAGCAAACAAAAAAAGAAGTTTTTACGGTAAATAAAGATGTTACTTTAGAGATTAATACATCTCATGCCGATGTAGAATTTGATACTTGGAATAAGAATAAAGTAGAAATTACTGCGACTATTGAGGTAGAAGATGCAACCGAGGAAGAAGTAGAAGCATACATGAAAAAGTGGAATTTTAAAGCGATTGGAAATAGTGAAAAAATCACTGTTACTTCGAAAGGAAGTCGTTCTTTATTTGGAGATACTGGCGAATTTGTATTATCAGAACCAATTAGTATTCAACAAGAATTTCCTCTGAGAATTGAAATGCCTGAAATAGCAGAAATGCCAGAATTAGAAATTATAGAAATTCCAGAATTACCTATCACCGTTATTGAATCTATGTCAGATTTAAAATTTGATTATGAAGCATTCGAAAAGGATGGAGAAGCATACTTGAAAAAATGGAAAAAAGAATTTAAATCGGATTTTGATGAGGAAAAATTCAAAGAAAGCATGGAGAAGTGGCAAAAAAAGTTTACAAAGCAGCAAAAAGAGCGTGAGAAAGTGATAGAACAATTCATGAAAAAGCATAAAGTAGATGAAAAAAAGCTAGCCAAAGTACGAGAAAAAGCAATTAAAACAGCAGAAGTATATCGAGAAAAAGCGTTGCAGAAACAGAAATTTGCATTAAAGAATCTAGAGAGATGGAAAGGAAAAGGAAAAGCATTTCCTACTAATGGACAACACGACAATATTTTCTTCATATCTTCAGATGGGAAACATTTGAAAGTTAAGAAAACGATCAAAATTAGAATGCCTAAAAAAGCAAAGTTAAAACTCAATGTACGTCATGGAGAAGTAACGATTGCCGCAGTAGGTGAAAATATGAATGCAAAGCTGTCACACGCAGCTTTGTATGCCAATGTTATTGATGGTGCAAATACGACGATAGAAACGTCGTATGCACCAATTCATGTTACAAAATGGAATGATGGCGCGTTGAAAGTTAATTTTGTGGAAAATGTTGATTTACAGACGGTAAAAAATATCAATCTAATGTCAAACTCTTCAAAAGTAAGTGTCGGAACACTAGGAGAGAAGGGAATTATTAGTGGGACTTTTGGAAACTTACTAATTCATAATTTAGGAGAAAACTTTGAAACCTTGGACATCATTTTAGAAAATACAGATGCACGAATTCAGTTGCCGTCAACAGCTTTTAAACTGTATTATATTGGTTCAAGTTCTAACATTTCGTATCCAGAAACCGTAAAAGGAACTGAAAACAAAACACAGTTTAACACGATTGTTCGTGGATATCAAAAAAATACAAACGCTGGAAGTGAAATAAATATCAATGCAAAGTATAGCGATATTACTTTGAATAAAAAATCGTGATGTGGTTTACGAGTTATGAGTTATGAGTTTATAAAGTAAACATCCAACAATAAACAACTGTCACATCGAGCGGAGTCGAGATGCTACGGTAGGTAAATTTTATTTTTTATAGCATAAATAACAAGTCCAATTCTATTCTTCACATTCAGCTTTTCAAACAAAGCGTCTCTGTAGCCATCAATTGTTTTAGGACTTAAACACATTTGATCGGCAATTTGTTTATAGGTCATTTCCGTACAAACCAACTTCATAAATTCAATTTCATTTTCTTTCAATTTTGTTCCAGAACTTCCTTTTCCGTTCAACGAACCAATCAAAATATTTGTGACATGTTTTGAATGATAAAAACCGTTGGTAATGACTTCATTTAGTGCCATTTCCAGTACGCTTTTTTCCACATCTTTCATCAAATACCCTTTGGCACCAGCGCGTAACATTTGAATAATGGTACGTTCATCTTCTTCAATAGAAAGTCCGATAACGTCAATATTTGGATAATGTTCTGTAATCCATGTTGTAGTTTCAATACCATTCATTAGTGGCATATTAATATCCATTAACACAACATCAGGCGTATTGGTGTTTTTTTCTTCCAAACGTTTAATGAGTTCTTGTCCGTTTTTACACAAATAGCTCACCTTAAAACGTTCAAAGGAATCTACCAAACCGCCAATAGCTTGCGATAGTAATACGTGATCTTCTACAATGACAACAGAATATGTTTTCAATTTATTATGGATGTTTTTACAATTCAGAATTATAAATTCAGAATTATGAATTAATAATTAGCGATCTAAAGATAATGAATAATCGTTAGTTCTGTTCCTTTTTCTATTTCAGATTCGAGTTCAATTTCGGCACCAATCAGTTTTCCTCTGCTTTTCATATTTTGCAAACCAATACCTTTATTTGGTTTATCAACAGATTTATCAAAACCTTTTCCATTATCTTTAGCGATAACTGTCATTTTTTCAGGAGTATACGTCAGTATAACGTCAAGTTTTGAAGCTTTTGCATGCTTAATGGTATTTGAAAAGAACTCTTGTAAGATACGAAATAGAATGATTTCGGCTTTATCATCAATAATTTCTTCATCACC
>NZ_JBGCDL010000337.1:0-32218 GCF_045105435.1 Kordia sp.
TTTGGGTTTTGGGTTTTGGGTTTTGGGTTTTGGGTTTTGGGTTTTGGGTTTTGGGTTTTGGGTTTTGGGTTTTGGGTTTTGGGTTTTGGGTTTTGGGTTTTGGGTTTTGGGTTTTGGGTTTTGGGTTTTGGGTTTTAAGAAATGTTTTTTGATTTGTGATTCAAAACGTAAACGGTTAAACTTATAAACAGCTAAACTTCTTTTTTGTCAATTTGTTGATTTGTTTTTCCTAGGTTCTTAAAAAACTCCCTAACACCTAACACCTAACACCTAATACCTAACACCTAATACCCAAGACCTAATCCCTAAATTCCTATCTTTGTAAAAAAAGAAAATTATGCTCACTTGGAAAGACATTATACACCACGCAACACACGGAAATAAGAAACCTGATACACGTGTGGAGAAAACCGAAGAGGAATGGATTGCACAACTATCACCCGAACAATACCGTATTACGCGTTTAAAAGGGACAGAACGTGCTTTTTCGGGAGCACATTGTAGCAGTTATGATCCTGGAATTTATAATTGTGTGTGTTGTGGAACGCCTTTGTTTGATTCAAATTTGAAGTTTAGTTCAAGTAGCGGTTGGCCTAGTTTTACAGAACCTGTAAAAGATAATGTGATTGATTATATTAAAGATACTTCGCACGGAATGATTCGTGTAGAAGTCACCTGCAGTACTTGTGATGCCCATTTAGGACACGTATTCCCTGATGGTCCTGAACCAAGTGGCTTGCGCTTTTGTATTAATTCGGAATCACTTGTGTTGGAGGGTTAGATTGTTAGATTTTTCATATATTAAAAATGTATACCGATACTATTATTTTGGAATTTCTATCACAATAGAAGTTCCTTTGTTGGTATAACTATCAATGTGCATTGTTCCATTGATTGATTGAATTCTCTTTTTTATATTTCTAATCCCTAAGCCTTTGTCTTTTAGTATTATTTCTTCTGAAATACCAATTCCATTGTCTTCTACAATAATAGATATTGAAGTTTCATGTAATGTTACAGAGATATTAGCCGCGGTTGCTTTGGCATGCTTTATTATGTTTGCCATTAACTCTTGAATGATTCTGAAAATAAAAATTTCTTTAGAACTTTCTAAACGTTGATCCAATCCGAAATGTTGCAGTTCAATAGTAATACCATTGATACCATTATTATTTTTTATGAGGTTTTCAATGGCAGGCAATAATGCTTTCTTCGCTATGATTCCACTATTTTTTTGATACGCCATTGAATGTACTTCATCATAGGCATTTTCTAGAAGGTTTTTTGTTTTATCAAAGAGTTCACCGACCTTTTGTTGCTCTTCACTTTCTATACGTTCCTCAAGGTGTTCAAATTGCATTTTAGCTGCAGAAAGTAAAGCACAAACATTGTCGTGTAAATCATTTGCAATGGCTTCACGTTCTTTTTCTTGTCCTAAAATCATGGCATCAATAGCTGCGAGTTCTTGTTCTTTTTCAACTTTTTCAAGCTTTTGCCCTTCTATTTCTAGTTGCTGTGCTATGATGCGTTGTTTTCGTTTGGAGTTTCTATAGTATAATAAAGCGATGATAGCTCCTAAACCGAGTACTATTCCTAAAATAGAGATAATGGTTAATTGCTGAACCTCTGTTTGTTTATCAATTAAAATTTGTTTGTCTTTTGCTGCTGTGTTAAGTTCTATATTGAGTGTTGCATTTTTTACATTGTTATCATAGTGTTGAGTATTATTTAATAAATCTATAGAGGCCTTTAAATCATTGTATGCTTTTTCATATTCACCCATACCCGCATAAAGAGTAGAACTGTAATTTTTTATTTGAACATTACTTTTTGATTTATCTGAAAAATCAATGTAAGCCTTGGCTTTTTCTATGTATTTAAAACCTTGAGTGTAATTCTTAAAATATGCCTCTATTGATGCTAATTGAATATAACTTCTAAAAAACAAGTATTTATTATAAGGTAATTCTTCCATATTCCTTATAACCTTTAAATGATTATCCTTTGATTTTTGATATAAATCTTGTGTTTTAAAATACACTCCTTTTAAAGAATAATATTCAGGTAAAAATTTATGTCTAGCTGGCAATTTTGAAATTGTATTGTCAAAATTGCTTATCAATGAATGATCTATTCGTTTTTCCTTCTCTGTATTTTCAAATTCAAAGTATATCTGGTACCATAAATACAAACATTTTTCAATATCAGATTGCGCTAATTTTTTAAATTCCTTTAAATAGTTTTTAAATTGTTTGTGAGTTAATGAATACTGAAAATGGTAAAATTTCAATATACCTAACAAGCACATTTTTTGGAGCGAAACTATTTGTAGTTCTTTTGCTATAGTATAGGCTTTGTGAAATGAAAGAAAATAATCTACTTTATTTGGATTATGATATAATTCGTCAAATCCTTTGTTGAGTAAAGAAATACAATATTGTACAGAAATTTCTTCTTTAGTTTTTATTATATATTTTTGATGTTCTTTCTCTTGTCCTGCATAATAATGCATGTTTGCGAATACTTGTAATTCTTGCTTTAATATAGAATCACTAATATTTGACGCAAAAGCATACGCCGACTTGTATTCTAAGTTTAGAATTTCGTCGACGTACGTTTTTAATATTTTGTCATCTTGACTTTTTACTAGGTTTACAAAACCTAACAATACAAGCAACACTAAGGTTTTATGCATTAAAATATAATTTTACTGTATCCTTTTGGGCATACATTTCCAGGAGACTTTCCTGCTGAATTATCTACTTTTTCTTTTTTAGGATTAACTCTTTCAATTCTAGAAACTTCTTTTCCTCCTACGTTTTCTTCTATACACCTGGCGTCTACTGGAGGATTTAAATTTCTTGCTTGCATATATTCAATACGTTTTAAACTGAAAGCATGAGGGTTACGTTCACCATCTCTGTAGAAAAATTCAGAGTCAAAAACTTCATTTTCTTTATGTCCCCCGCCATCATTTAGCTTAAGTAAAACCCTATCTATTTCAAGGTACACATCATTTTTTAAATCACAATCTGTAAGCACATATTCGTTTTTAACAGGTGTATTCACATTAGTAATTATTAACCCACGAACTTCTACTTCAATAGAGATTACACGTATAATTTTCGTAACAGCTATACCTCTTTCCTTTACTTCAATCCATTTCCTAGCTAGCTTATATTTAGCACTAGCTATTGCCATATTTATCGGTCCTTTGTAATTAACTAAACGAAGTGTAGTTGATAATAGTTTTTTCTGTACCTTATCATACTTAAACTTACCTAATATAGAAAATGTTGTTCCATATGAAGAACTAAAATAAATAGCTTGCCATCTGTCTTGACATGTCTCTTGAAAGGAAACCGTTCCAGAAATTTCTAATTTGTTCATTACTTAAATTTTAAAGTTACTAATACCTCAAAACTAGCTTTATCCTCGTTAGTTTATAATACCCATTATTAGGTATTTAATTGAATCTATGTAAAGAGTAATTTTACTTAAAACAAAATTATGAGTAAAAAAGCACTACTATTTTCCGCACAAGATTTTCAAACTCCAATTATACCACAATTAAATGGTTGTAAAAACGACACTAAAATATGGAAAAACACATTGACTCAGTTAGGTTTTGCCATTGATGATTCTAGAGATATTCATCATAATAAAACAAGAGATAATGCATTCAATTTAATTAAAAAATTTATAGATGAACTTCAAGACGGTGATACTGGAATTGTATTTTTTTCCGGACACGCTATCAATTTAGATTTAAATATAAGAATAACAATTGAAGGATTAATATTCAATGACAATAAAAATATTTATGAATTTCAAATTTTACAAGAGCTTACAAATTTACATGACAACGCAAAACTAATTTTAATTATTGATTCTTGTTTTTCCAGAGGCTTTGCTCAGTATAAACGTTTAAGCTTGATAAGTAACTTAGAAGCGTATAAATCTAGACAATTATTAGCTAATGATGTATTAGAATTAGAATACAAAATTATTGATGATAAACTTGATGGTATTAATCATTTATTAATCCCTATAAACAGTAAAATTATTGATGATTTTCTTCCCAGGATTCCTCATGAAATTATAATACCCCCGAATCTATTGAATATTGAAAGTAAAAGAGAAGAAGTTTTAACAGAAATTAAGGCTTGTATAGAAGATTCTAATCATAAAAGTAATGTTTTCAGTCTTTCAGAAAAAGTTTTAGTTTACAAAAAAAATCATAAATCAATTAATAATTTAAAAGCTACTCAAAGAGGTAAATTAATGACTAACACTTCTAATACAATTAATACACCAACAGCTGTTCCCTTGAGAATAAGAGGATACAAAAATATTACTTTAATAGCCGCTGAAGATGATATATCTCAAAAAGCATATGAAAGGCAATTTACTCTTAATGATGGTTATGAAATAGGACATTATGGAGCTTTCAGTTTTTATGCAACCAAGACTATTTTAAATAACTTAAATATTACATATCAAGAGTTTAAGACTGAAGTTAATAAGGCATTAAGAGAAGATCCACATGTTGATATAAAGGAACAACAAATGGATTTCGATTCAGGAAACACAAACTGGAATCGCAAACTATTCACATAAAACCCTCTTTCTAAAAACAAAACCTCAATCTGTTTATTAAAGATTGAGTTTTTTTTGCTTTATAAACACTTAAAAGAATTAGCCAAGCGATCTTAATTCTAACAGCGAAAGCGGTCTAAAAATAAAAGCAAAGCGATCTTGGTTCTAACAGCGAAAGCGCATCTAACTAAGCCATCTCAAAAGCCTTTTGATATATAAACTCATACACAGGTACAATTTTATTGATATCAAATGCCAATGCTTGTTCTTTGGCTGCTGCTTTGAATTTGTCCAATTCAGTATCGTCTTTTAATATTTTTAAAGCATTGCTAGACATGTCTTTGACATCGCCCACATTACTTAAATACCCCGAAACTCCATGTATGTTTACTTCCGGAATTCCTCCTGTGTTACTCGATATAACAGGAACGGACGAAATCATTGCTTCCAATGCCGCCAAACCGAAACTTTCTGTTTCCGATGGCAATAAAAACAAGTCCGAGAAACACAATATTTTATCAACCTCATTACTATTTCCTAAGAAAATAACCTTGTCTGAAATACCGAGTTCTTCACACAATAATTCCGCTGGTTCTTTTTCGGGTCCTTCACCAACCATCATAAGTTTGGCAGGAATTTCTTTTTGTATTTCGTAAAATATCTTCACCACATCATCAATGCGTTTTACTTTTCGGAAGTTACTAACGTGTGTGACTATTTTTTCATCTTCATTCGCCATTAAACTACGCTGACAATCGGTAAATCCGTGGTCGTACTTGGTTACATCAATGAAGTTTGGAATGACATCTATATCTCGTTTTATGTCAAATAAACGCAACGTGTCTTGTTTTAAACTTTCTGAAACCGACGTTACTACATCCGATTTGTTGATGCTAAATGTAACCGCAGGTTTGTAAAATGGATGACTTCCCACCAAAGTGATATCTGTTCCGTGCAAGGTTGTTACCATAGGAATGTTAATGCCTTCTTCTGCCAACATCTTTTTTGCCATATATCCTGCGTATGCATGCGGAATGGCATAGTGTACATGTAATAAATCGATTCCGTGTAATTTTACCATGTCAACCAATTTGCTCGACAATGCCAACTCATACGGTTGGTAATGAAACAAAGGATATTCAGGTACAAATACTTCGTGAAAGTGAATATTTTCGCTTAACAAAGCCAAACGAACAGGCTGCTTGTAGGTTATAAAATGTATCTCATGTCCTCTATTGGCTAGGGCAATTCCTAATTCGGTAGCGACAACGCCACTTCCACCAAAAGTTGGATAACATACGATTGCTATTTTCAAATCTAGTAGGGTTTATTCTTCAATAGCTTCGTAAATAAGCTGTTGAATTTTGGTTCGTATATCAGTTTTTATCAATTTTCTGTTTGTCATGGTCGGATACGTTCTGTTAGACAGAAATACGTATACAATTTCTTTATCCGGATCTGCCCATGTGTACGTTCCTGTAAATCCTGAGTGTCCAAAACTTTTCATGGAAACACAGCCACAGGTTGGTCCGACATCGCCCAATTGCGGTTTGTCAAATCCTACGCCGCGTCGGTTGTCTTTATGACAATAGTAACAGTTATTAAATTTGTTAATTGTTGCTTCCTCCAAATACTGTACATTTCCATAGCTTCCACCATTCATATACATTTGCATCATTTTTGCCACATCATTTGCCGTGCTAAACAATCCTGCGTGCCCGCCAATTCCACCTTGCATTGCTGCGCCCATATCATGTACATATCCTTGCAACACTTGGTTTCGGTAATAGTCGTCTTTTTCTGAAGGAACTATCACGCTTTTTGAAAATTTTTCTAACGGATTGTAGGTAGTTCGGTGCGCGCCCAACGATTTGTAAAAATACTGTTGTGTTAACTTGTTTAGATTTGACTTGTAAGTCGCTTCTAAATAGTCTTTTAAGATGTAAAATGGCAAATCGCTATACTTATAACGCTTCTTTGTTAGCAAATCGCTATCAATAATACGTTGCATGATGGAATCTTTGTATTCCGTATTCATATATAAATTGTCCGCAACTTTGACATTGTATTTTTTAGATTTTTTACTGCTGTACCATTTTTTATCAGGTTTATTCGTGATCGTATCTAAAGTATTGACATAAAAAGGAATCCACGGTTTTAAGCGTGCATAGTGCGATAATATTTCTACAATCTTTAGTTTGTCTTTGTTGGTACCTTTAAATTTTGATGATAAATCGCCCAATCGAGAACTTAGCGAGAGTTTTTTATTTTCTTCTAATCGCATCACCAATGGTAATGTTGCTAGAATTTTGGTCATAGAAGCCACATCATACATATCGTGATCCGTTACTTTTTTCTTCTTTTTATAGGTATGATATCCGAAGTTTTTATTGTAGATGATTTTTCCCTTTCGGGCGATGAGTAATTGCACACCTGGCGCCATTTTTTCAGAAATTACCAATGCTGCCAACGAATCTATTCGGTTGAGTTTAGCGGAATTGATTCCTACGGATTCTGGCAGATCGTATCCTAAACGCGCTAACGTATTTGTTTTGAATCCTGTGCCAATTGGAAACTCTTCTCCGATGGCAACTGGCAATTTTCCTTGTGCTTTGATGGCGCCAAAGATAATTTGCGCTGAAATTTCTTGAGAAACATCGCTGTTTTGATACGAAACTAGTATGTTTTCAATGTTTGTGAAGCTTTTTATTTTGGCCAAACTGTGCGGACTCGTAAATACATTTAAAATGACTTTGCTATTGCGTGATAGTTCTTGCAACCAAACAATTTCCTTGTCAGTAAAATTATAATCCGCTGTCGGACTTTCGTCAGATGTATGCAATCCTACAATTACTGTGGAATAGCTTTGTAGTTTTTCAACCAAATTGGCTAAGTTTTTTTCTTTGATGATATCAATTGCAGCGTATTTACGTAAGGTATTTACAAATACACTTCCGTCAGCGTCTCCCATAGCAATGTATGCTATGTTTTGCTGTGCTAAATTTCGTATTGGTAAAATAGTGTTGTCTACTTTTACAGCTGTAACGGCGTGTTTTACCGCTTTGTAATGTAACACATCGTCTTTTCTATTATCCAGCGCGTCAACCACAGCCGTTTCCTGTAACGGTTCAAACGTAACAAGTCCGGCTTTGTATTTGGCACGCAATATATTTTTTACTGCACGAGAAACGCGCGCTTCTTTGATGATGCCTAGTTTCATGGCTTCTTCAAATTTTGCTATGACAGCAGGCACATCTTCTGGCAACAGTAATACATCATTTCCAGCGACAAAAGCTGCTAATTCCAATTCGCCAAGTTCTTTGTCTTTTTTAAGAAGTTCGTTATTTAGCGGCGCCGAAATAGTCAATCCTTTGAAACCTAGTTCATTTTTGAGTTTTTTGGTGACAATATTGTGCGATAAGGAAGCTGACAAACCTGTGACCGAAGTTAAACTTGGCACTTGTACGTGACTCGTCATCACTGCGCCAATTTTATTTTTGATTAAGGATTTGTATGAAGTTAATTGAATACTATCCAATTGAGTTGCTGAAAGCGAAATTTCGGGTAGTTCCGTTGTGTTATCTGCTGCCAAATTGCCAATACTAGGAAAGTAGATGCCGCAAGCAAGTGTGCCTGTGCTTTGTATACCTTTGGTAAACGCATTGACTTTGTTGGTTACTTGTATGCTATTTTCTCCATACGAACGATTTCCTACTGCTGCTAAGTTATTTTCCGTTTGAACCGTTGCCACAGGAGCAAAAGTGAGATTTACGCCCAAACGTTTGCTGTGTGCGCCAATTCGCTTTCCTATTTGTTCAATAATTTTATCATCTTCAATAGCGCCTAGTAGTAAGTTATACGGATATGTGTGTGCTGAATCTATTTTTTTGCCAAAATCCCATTCGGCATCCATTGCAATTAGTAATGGTACTTTGGATAGTTTTTGAAATTGATTCGTTAGTTTGACTTGTTTCGTTGGGTTTTTTCCCATAAATACGACACCACCAATTTTATACTTCATTATGTGCTGTTTTACCCTATTGTCAGCTGCCAAACCTTTGTCGGAATAGGCTTGAATGGCAAATAATTGACCAAAACGTTCTTGTTGCGTCATACTTGTGTAAACGCTATCAACCCATTTTTCTTGGGCTTTGTGTTCTTTTGAGTTGAAAAAGCGCGGTTTTTGTGCGCTAGTTATAAAGAGTGATACTATGATGATGAGTATCGTGCTGTATTTATTCATAGGGTAAATTCACTAACATTGATAGTACTATGTAAGGCAAAAAAGATGCCATTTGTACTTCTTTCACATAATAGATTAAATGTACAGACTTTATTGCACACAAAAAAGCATTGTTGAAAATTAACAATACTTTCACAAATTATAAAATATACAGTTCTTGACAGATAAGGATGGTGAAAAACTTATTTTTCTGACAGTTTTAATTTATCCTATTCCTTTAATTGTTATAAAAGCAGGTTTTTTTAAGAACCCCAAATCCTTTAATTTGGGGAAGCTTGTGTTTTATATTCGGACTTTTATAGGTTGCTTTGTTTTATTATTAATATTAAAACAAATACCATGAAAAACAAAGTTTTCTCGTTCACTTATGTTGAACAAAAAGTCAGTTGCTTCTTTAGCTAAAAATGCCCAAAGGCGAATTATTGGAGAAAATTCATCAACATTTAGAGAGTATTGATTTTTTTATAAAATCGCACGACAACGAGTTAGTTACCATTAATGGTGGTTTGCCCGGAATTGTTATTTTTTATTTTCATCTACATAAAGTCACACAAAACGAACGCCATTACGAAAGCGCTGTTGCGAATTTAGAATTGCTGTTTGATCAACTGGAGAAAAATATGCCTGAACGCTATGTGTATTCGTCTGGATTGGCAGGTTTGGGTTGGTTTTTTAAGTATATTCAACGTTTTATAGATGTTGATAATGAGTTAGATACACCCGAAATGGATGCCGTTTTTATGAATGCTGCACAAAAAGAATTGTCGGTTCGTAATTATGAATATCTAACAGGTTTTAGTGGTATTTTGAAGTATTTACTGAGTAAAGAAAGTACGGATTCTGCCCTACTTTCTAAATTTATTGATGAAGTACACGATCAAGTTTTTGCATTAGAAAATCCGATTTCATTTTTTGAATCGGAAGATGAACGGCATAAGTTTCCAAGCGTGAATTTAGGTGTTTCGCATGGTGTTTACGGATTTGTGGCGATCTTGAATACGTTTTGCGCCAAGCAAATTAACCCAGAAAAGTGCAAAGCTATTTTACAATTGATTATCAATTTTACTTTTGAACATAAGAAAGATTTTGTGACAAATGGAAAGTTTTTCCCAAATAGAATTGGCAAAAATGTAAAGGAGAATAGACGCAGTAGATTGGCTTGGTGTTATGGCGATTTGGGAATTTTAACTGTTTTGTATTCGTCTGGTGAAGTATTGAAAGACGCCAATTTGAAAGCGGAAGTAGTACAAATGCTTTTGAATACAACACTTCGAAAAGATATGGATATGAGCATGATGAATGATATTTGGTTGTGTCACGGAACGGTTGGCGCGGCTCATATTTTTCAACGTTTGTACAAAACTACGGAGATTGCTGATTTTAAGTTTGCTGCCGATTTTTGGTTCAGAAAAACGTTGGAACAGCTAGATAAAGGTTCACCACAAATTAAAGCGAGTCACACACGATCGGGAAGTTATGCACGAAAAGATTTGACAGGTTTTTTGATTGGATATGCTGGTTTGGGACTTTCCCTGTTGAGCAAATTACCCGAAGCCGATTTGGATTGGGACAGCATGATTTTAATGTCCTAATTTTAAATAGAAAAGCTAGATACGATTGGCTTAAAGTAAATTTCAAAGGCTTTTTTAGGAACTTTTGTGTAGCTTAGTTTGCCATTCAATTGATCGGTTAATACTTGTACTAATTGCATTCCTAAAGAAGAAGTTGTTTCAAAATCAAAATCGTCTGGCAAACCATCTCCACTATCACTATACATCAATTTGTAATTATCAGCTTGTTTTACAATTGCTAAATAAAAGCTGTTTTTTTGATCTTTTTTAAACGCATATTTGAATGAGTTTGTGATTAACTCATTGATAATTAAACCTAAATTTGCCGTGGTATCTCCATCAAAACTCAAGGTTTCGTTAATTTCAATTTCTATCTGTACATCTAAAATTGCATGACTTACCGTATCTTTTATAAAATCAATAAGTTGCACAACATATTCTTTAGTGGGAACATCTTTTAGTGTATGCGTTCCGTATAGTTTTTGATGCACTAACGACATCGATTTGATTCTGTTTTGACTGTCGCGAAGTGCATTTATAATGTTTTCATCTTCGTATTCGTCTTCCTGCAAAGTAAGAATGCCCGAAATCATTTGCATGTTGTTCTTTACTCTGTGATGAATTTCCTTTATTAAAACTTCAATTTTTGAGAGACTGCCTTCTAATGCTTGATTTTTAGAGACAACTATTGCATTGGCATTTTGGAGATTTTTGTTTAATGAATTATTTTATAGGAACTGATTCAGAATCACAAAGATTAAAAAAACCATCATCGCATAACAGCCATACGCTATAATTGAGATGTTTTTATTGATACTTGGAGGATTTTTGAAAGCACTTCCAATTTTTAGTTTTAACCCAAATAGTTGAATTGTACTGTATATGAATGCGTCTTCATTTATAGCAAAATTTTTGTAGTACTCAGCATCTCTATTGGTATTAAAAATTTCTGATTCGTTGTAGAAAGCTTCGCGAGTTAAATCTAAAGAATCATTTACTAGAAATTTATGTACATACATATTATGATCCGTACCTTCATAAAAATAGTCTAAAAGATATTTTACATCAAGTATAGGTGTTATGTAGCCAATAATTTCATTACTACTTGTTTTGGCAGAAAAGTTAAACGGAAAACCTGCCCAGCCTTCTCTGAGATTTATTGGGGTGAATAAGTGAATTGTATTGCTTTTCATCAGCGTGTCTAACTCATCTATTCTTTTTTGAGATTAGATCGATTTTACAGAACGTCCTTTTAGGTTGTTTGGATCTATTTTTTTGGGCGTTACCACATATTTGAATACATGATTTGTGTCAATAAAGTTGATTAAGATGGAATCGTTAAATTTTGTTTCTTTTAAAAAATCATTCAAATAGCTTTGTAATTCTATTTCAGAAGGAAATTCTTTGCTGTTTTTTGTATAACTTTTTAAACCAGAAACCAATGACGCGTAGACTTCAATTCCTGCTTTTGCGTTTGTAATGGCTTCTGCATGTGCTTTTTGTAGTTGCGCATCGATTTTTTGTTGCTCAAAAGCTTCATAGTTATCTAATAAACTATACAATAGAAAGCCACAAATAGCGGAAATTAGAAATACTCCTAGATAGTATTTTAGTTTTTTTGACACGTAATATTATAATTTTGGGGATCACAAATATAGGAATTTTACGGTAGGTCATTGTTTGTTTTGTAATTTTTGACATATTCATCAAAATATAGTGTACAAAAAAGAGGCTGTCTGGAAAGTTTCAAAAGCCGTCATTCTGGACTTGATCCAGAATCTCATAAAGCTGATTTTCAACTGTTATGCGAAACCGAATCAAGTTCGGTTTGACGAAATTATGACTTTTTAGACAGCCTCTTTAATTTTTATCCGACTAATGAATAAACATTTTCAAAAAAATGCTTCCTTATAAACATATTGAAGTGGATAAAATATTTTTACTATTATTGTTGTGGACATCCACAAGTCCAGTCTCCTCTTGTTGGTGTTGGACATGGAGATTCTTTCGTAGGACCTTGACAGCCTCCGCAAGTTTCTTGTAAACCTGAACAAATATCTGTTCGTAATCCTCCTTTTACTTCTTCAATTTGCAAATTAGATACTAAGTTCTTTTTTAAAGCTAGTTTTGCGTTTAAATTTCTTTTTTTCATAATTTTTGTTTTTAAGTTGAACCAAAGATAAACGAATTGAAAACCAGTTACTTACGGTTATTCCGTACTTAATTTATCATAAAATCACTTGTATAGTAAAAAAGAAAGTGTAGACAGTTATTCTTTAACATAATTTTATAAATAACTGATTTTCTTTTTGTTATAAGTAAAAAAAAGGCAAACCGAGTGGTTTACCTTTTTAAATAGTATTTTATTGTTTTATGCTTTTAATTTAAAAAACGTCCATGCCAACTTTCTTTAGCAGGAACTTCCCAATTTTCTAAAAATTCGGCTTTTGTAGTGACTAAGTTATTGAAAACGATTGTATTTCCTGTAACAGCTTTGTCTTTTGCCATTTTACGAAATGCTTTTAAGTCTTTATAAGCTACGTATTGTCCTTGTTTGTACGATACGTTCATTTTGTCCATTAAATCAACATTGTATTCTTTTTCTAATTGTTGAATAAAATGTACAGATGCATCAATAGAACAACCAGTTGCCATTTGTTTTCCTTGATCGACCGCAATGATAATGAAACGTTTGTATTTTATTTCGAAAGAAGCTTCTAAATCGCTTCCGTGTGCTGTCCATTGTGTAACAAAGTTTGAAAGCTTGGTTTTTATTTCCTCCAACTCTACTTCACTGAATGAGCGATTGGCTTGGTATATCCAGACTCTGGCTTCATTAGATATGTTATCAAATTCTACAAGCATCTTATTTTAGTTTTGAGCTTTAATTTTTCGTATGACTTTATAAGTACGGTAATCTTCCATTTTTGGATCGTACATTTCAACGCTTTCAAAAGTGACTGTTACTTTTAATTTTTTTAACTTTTTTACATCATTCAGCAATTCTTGTCCTTCAAAGTATTCCAACCAAAGAAATTTGTATTTTCTTTTATTAATTCCTTCAAAAGTGATCATGTTGAATTGATCTTTTGTCAATTTCTGCACCTTTCCTGTAACTAAATCTGTTTTAGATGGTACTACCGCTACTTCAGCTTCTAAATCATCTACTATATATTCTTGTGCGAACGACATAAATGTATCTGGACATATTGTGAGCATGTTGAGTCCAATTTCTTGGCCTAAGTTTTCTAATGAATCTGGATCATTTAACGATATTTCAATGTACTTATCAATACGCTTTTTGTATTTCCCATAGGAATTTATTAAACAAAGTCCTAGTTGTACTTCAAGTTGTTTTTTTGTGATCTTTTTTGAAGATTTTTCAGTGATGCAATCGCATGCATCTCTTGTAATATCATCTAATACAGCTTGTTTTGAATCTTCTTCTTGTGCAGTAACAATAATTGTCATACACAATATACATAGTGTTATTATTTTTTTTATCATCTTATAGATCTTGTGCATTGGCAATTAATTCTGCAATATCTTGCACTACAACAGTATCTTCTTTTTCTTTAAACTTAATTCCATCAGTCATCATAGTGTTACAATATGGACAACCTGTTGCAATAATTTCTGGATTTGTTTTTAAAGCATCTTCCGTACGTAATACATTGATGTCTTTATCGCCTTTTTCGGGTTCTTTGAACATTTGTGCGCCTCCAGCTCCACAACAAAGTGCTGTTGCTTTGTGACGCTTCATTTCTGTTAAATTTGCATTTAAAACACTTAAAACATCACGAGGAGCATCGTATACTTTATTAGCTCTTCCTAAATAACAAGGATCATGAAACGTAATACGTTTTCCTTTGTAAGTATCTCCGATGTTTTGCAAACGTCCACCATCAATCAATTCTTTTATAAATTGTGTGTGATGTACAACTTCGTAAGTTCCGCCCAAAGAAGGATATTCATTTTTTAAACAATTGAAAGAATGCGGATCACAGGTTACAATTCGTTTTATTTCATACGCATTCAGTACTTCGATATTCATCATTGCTTGCATCTGAAATAAGAATTCATTTCCTGCGCGCTTTGCTACATCTCCAGTACAACTTTCTTCTGATCCTAAAACAGCAAAGTCAACATTTGCCTTGTTTAGAATTTTCACAAAAGCTTTGGTTATTTTTTTTGCTCTATCATCATAACTTCCAGCAGAACCAACCCAAAATAATATTTCTGGTTGTTTCCCTTCTGCCATAAGTGCTGCCATTGTAGGTACTTTCATCTTCGTATCTTTTTAAGTTGTATTAGTTTTCGTCTTTCCAGTTAAGTCTGTCCATTTGATTGTACGGCCAAGGTGCGCCATTGTTTTCAATATTCCCCATCATGACGTTTAATTCTGTTGGTGCAGCCGATTGCTCCATGACTAAGTATTTACGCATTTCCATGATAATTGATAACGGATCAATGTTTACTGGACACGCTTCTACACAAGCATTACAAGATGTACATGCCCACAATTCTTCTGTAGTGATATAATCGTTAAGTAAAGATTTTCCATCGTCTACAAAAGTTCCTTTGTTGGCATCAATGTTTTTACCAACTTCTTCTAGACGATCTCTGGTATCCATCATTATTTTACGTGGCGACAGCTTTTTTCCTGTCAAGTTTGCAGGACATTCACTTGTACAACGTCCACATTCTGTACACGTATACGAATTCATTAACTGCACCCAGTTTAGGTCTTGCACATCCGAAGCGCCAAATTTTTCAGGTTCGCCTTCGTCTTCTCCTTCCGCCGGAGCGGCAAAAGGATCAGCATTCGGATCCATCATTAATTTGACTTCTTTAGTCACACTCGCATCATTTACAAACTGACCTTTCGGCTGTAAGTTTGCGTACCATGTGTTTGGAAATGCTAATAAGATGTGTAAATGTTTTGAGTAGTATAAGTAGTTTAAGAAGGTTAAGATTCCTGCAATGTGAATCCACCAAGCTGCTCTTTCTATAATATGCAAATGCTCTCCTGACCCAAATAAACCTGCAATATGTTTACTGATAATGTTTCCAGAATTCATACTTTGGAAATCAACATCTGTTGCATTCATCACCAAGAATAAAGTCATTAATACCACTTCAAAGTATAGAATGATGTTTCCGTCACTTTTTGGCCAACCTTTCATTTCGGCACTTAGGAAACGTTTTAACTTGATTACATTTCTACGAATCCAGAAAATAATTACAGTAATTAACACCAATACAGCCAATATTTCAAAGCTTCCGATAAGGAAACCATAAACGCTGTCGGGTAATACTTTGGTAAATACTCTGTGGGTTCCAAAAAGTCCGTCAATAATAATTTCTAAGACTTCAATGTTTATGATTACAAACCCTAAATATACTATAATGTGTAAAAATCCTGCAATTGGTCGGCGAACCATTTTAGATTGCCCTAAAGCAATCATTGCCATATTTTTCCAACGCTCAGATTTGTTATCGGTTCGATCAATATCTTTTCCAAGTTTGATGTTTCGGGTTAGTTTTCGAACATTTTTTGTAAAATAACCTACGCCAACAATTAAGAGTATGGCAAATAGAATATTAGGAATGTACTCCATAGGAAATAAATCTTTTGATGGTTAGGTGTGCTTAGTTTTTCTTTTCGTCAGTATCTTCTTCTTTCGATTTCTTGTATTGTTTGGCTTTTTTACCAAATAATGAGAAATGTACGTATCGTTTCGGATTCAATTTCATGTCTTCTAGTAATTGTTCCATTTGTAAAGATGCGCCTGTAAGGTTATTGTACAGTTCTTCATCTTTTAATAGTTTCCCTACCGAACCTTCTCCGTTTTCAATACCTGCAATGATATTGTCAAATCCTTTGATGGTTGCTTGTAGTTGTTTGACAGTTTTGTTGAATTCAATGTTGGCTAATGAATCGGAAACTTTAGAGAAGTTTGCCGTCATATTATCCACATTTGTCATGGCATTTTCAAACTTTCGCTTATTGGTTTCAAGCATGTTATTAAATGTTCCTGACGCTTGTTTGAAGTTTTTAACCGTAGTATTTAGTTCTTTGATACTATTTTTGATGCTTTTTCTTGATTCAATATCTAAAATTGCATTAACCGAAGTAACTAAAGAATCGGCACTGACAATCATGTTTTCAACTTTTGCTTGTAATGGTGTGAGTTGGTTTTTGAAAGAATCAACCATTCCTACACGCACTTCTGTTTTGAGTGTATCACCTTCAATTGCCATAGGCGATCCATCTCTTTTTAGCATGATTGCTAAAGATTTTCCACCGATAAAACCATTTTCTTGTAATTGTATGGTACTGTTTTTTGAAAACTGGAAGTCATTGTCTAATGATAAAGTTACCACTGATTTTCCTGAAGGTTGCAACTGAATGTCTTGTACTTTACCTACTTGATATCCGTTAATCATTACTTTGGTTGCAGGAATCAATCCGCCAACGTCATTATATTCTGCATAAAAAACTCTGTCGCCAGAAAATACAGATTTTGACATTAAGTAACTAATTCCGAAGTATAATAGTACTAGCGCGCTAATTGCTAGTAGTGCCGTTTTAATTTCTCTAGACATTTTCAATTTTAGGTAATTTGTGAACTTCGCAAAATTAGCTATTTTTTTGCTAAGAATACGTCTAATTTGCTTATTGATTCAATACTTGTGCTAAAGGTACCTTTTTTCCCTTTTTATAAGCGACTATATAACAGTCTTTATAGCCTTTGTTTTTTGCTCTAGCTTTCATGCGCTTTATTTCTTCATAATCAGAAGTTTTGCCATAAAAATAACGAAAGATACTGCCTGATTTTTCTCTGGAAATTTGAGACAATCCTTTAAAATTATAAGCTTTAATAGCAATTTTTTTGGAACTTGCCGATAACTGCACTTTAAATGTTACATCTTTGAACACTTGCGAAGACTGCATATCTTCAAAATCAGGAACGGTTTCTGAAATAATTTCTTCGCTTTCTTTATAGACTTTTTCAGAATGTAAATCAATATATTTTTTTACGGCATTATATAAGGACTTGGTCATGATTTTTTTTCCACGCTTGGAGTTTAAAAAATCTTCTTCCTTTTTATGAGTCAAAAAACCGAGTTCTACCAAAACGCTTGGCATGTAAGTTTTTGATAACACCCAAAATCCTGCTTGCTTTACACCTCTATCTTTACGTTTTGCGGTTACTTTGAATTCTTTTTGAATGTACGAAGCTATTTCAATACTTTGATCTAAGTATTCTTCTTGTAAAATAATTAAGCTAATTAATGATTCTGGCGAGCTTGGATCAAATCCTTCATATACTTCTTCATGGTTTTCTTCTAAAAAGATCACTGAGTTTTCACGTTTAGCTACTTCTAAGTTGGTTTTGTTTTTACTTAAACCCAATACAAAAGTTTCCGAACCATACGCTGTAGTCCCAAACTTTTTACCTTTTTTGCCAGGTTGCGCATTGCAATGAATTGAAATAAATAGATCTGCTTTTTTCTTATTTGTCAATACTGCGCGTTGACTTAACGTAGGATAGGTATCTTTTTTACGCGTATAAATCACTTTTACGTTGGGAAGTTTGTCCAACATTTTACCTAATGCCAACGAAACATCTAAGGCAATGTCTTTTTCTGTAGCCTTATATCGTCCTGTTCCTGGCGTTCCTGTGTCGTTTCCGCCATGTCCTGCATCAATCATTACCACAAATTCTTTTCGCTTATTTGTTGGTTTCTCTTCTGTCATTTCATTTGCAGAAACGATAAAAGTTGCTGACAAAAAAATTAGTATTATTGAAAAATATCTATACATAAATTCGATTTCTATTCGTTTATACTATAATAATGCGTTTTGTGTATTCCTTATTGTGTTAATTATAATTAAAATATCATAAATGTATGATAAAAATACACTACTAGGTTTGGCACTTCAAATATTGAGCCATACTTTTACGCCTTTCGTACAATAAACGAAAATATAAAAGTTAGTTGATTATTCATAAAAGAAATCTTTCTTTTGTGTATTATAAAGAATATCGAATTACACCATTGCAGACAAAGAGATTTTACATACCTATTCAGCTCATCCTATTATTGGTGAGTTTCTTTGCTTTTTCACAGGAACTTCCAACTAGGAAGAAACTGCCATTTGAACCCGAAAAAGAAAAGGAACAAAAAGGCGATACCCTAAAAGCAAATGTCAACGAAGTCATTAAAATTGGGACACGCAAACGTGTAGATTCTATAAAGAACGATTCCATTAAAGGAGATACGCTTCCAAAAAAACAACCGCTTCTGCTCGATCAAGTAAAATACAAATCGAAAGATTATGTGAAAATTAGTCAGCGTAAGAAACAAATCTTATTATATGATGAAGCCGAATTATATTATCAAGATACAGAGTTAAAATCGGGAATTATTATTTTAGATTATGAAAAAAACGAAGTATATGCAGGTCGATTGAAAGATTCGGCAGGTGTATATTCGCAAGCACCATATTTTAAACAAGCAGAAAGTGTTGTGGAACCCGATTCTATTCGCTTTAATTTTAATACCGAAAAAGCATTGATTTGGAATTCGCGAACCGAACAAAACGGAACACAGATTTATGGAGAGTTGACCAAGAAAGAGAATGACTCCGTAATTTTTATTCAAAATGCAAAATTTACCACTTCTAAAGACATTGATAATCCTGAATACTATTTTTTAGCGCGAAAAATTAAACTCGTTCCTAATAAAAAGATCGTTTCCGGAGTAACCAACATGTATATTGCCGATGTACCAACGCCAATTGGTTTTCCGTTTGCCTATTTTCCTTTGACAGACGATAGAGCTTCCGGATTTATTTTTCCAACTTTTGGAGAAAACAACAGTCGTGGATACTTTTTTCAAAATGGAGGATATTATTTTGCCGTCAGTGATTATTTTGACTTGGCACTTTTGGGTGATTATTATACGAATGGTAGTTATGCATTTCGAGTCGAATCAAATTATGCCTTGCGATATCGCTTCCGCGGAAATTTAAGCATGCGATTTGAAGCCGTAATTAATAGTCAACGTGGTTTTCCAGACTACAGTAAATCAAACATTTATAACATTCGTTGGTCGCACAATCAAGATGCAAAAGCCAATCCGAATTCACGGTTTTCTGCTTCGGTAAACTTAGGTAGTAGTTCGTTTTATCAAGCTTCTATTAATCAGCTAAACACGCCAAATTTCTTAAACAACACACTGAATTCGTCAGTTTCGTATTCAAAAACGTTTCCAAATTATCCATCGGTAAATGTTTCGGTAACCGCTACGCATTCACAAAACACAAATACAGAAAGCATCAATCTTACCTTGCCAACATTACAAGCAAGTGTAGAACGTATTTATCCTTTTGCTCCTAAAGAAGGAACTAAAAAGGGAATTTTAAAAAATATTAATTTTCAGTACAATTTGCGTGGAGAAAACAGAATTAACACGACCGATTCTTTATTTTTTACCAAAGAAATGTTTAAAGACGCTAAAGTTGGTGTGCGACATAGTATTCCTTTAAATACAAACTTTAAAGTATTCAATTATATTAGTGTGAGTTTGGGAGGAAATTATGATGAAGTTTGGGCTTTGCAAACCACCAAAAGATCTGATGCCTTTATAAATCCAACAGATCAAACTGAACAAACTGCATCAGTAAAAGATACTATTAACGGTTTTGATTCCTTTAGAACGTATAATTTTAGTGCCAGTGTCGGAACTACCTTATACGGTACGTTTGAACGTGGAAAAGATCGGAAAATACAAGCCATTCGACATACGTTACGACCTTCTATTAGTTATAGTTACAATCCAGCGTTTGATCAGTATTACGACGAATATATTATTGACGCTGAAAATAATACGGTACAAGAATATACGCGTTTTGAAGATGGTCTTTTTGGTACGCCAGGTAGAAATTTTGCAAGTTCCATTGGAATTAATCTTGCAAATACGGTCGAAGCCAAAATTCGCCCAAAAGATTCAACACAAACTGAAGCTAAAAAGGTAATGCTTTTAAACAGTTTAAATTTTTCTACAAATTACAATATTGCCGCCGATTCGTTAGCGTGGTCACCAGTAAGAGTTTCTGGTAGCACGCAATTATTTAACAATAAACTGAATGTAAACTTTGGCGCAAACTTAGATCCGTATTCTATTGATAATGAAGGCGTACGTATCAATAAATTTAATATTAACAATGGCGGAAGTTTATTCCGATTGACAAGCGCCAATTTAAACTTTAACTACTCTTTCTCAAGTAAAAGCTTGGAAGGAAAAGGCGATTCGGGAACGGATAATACACGAAGTGGAGGACGTGATGATGACTTGTTTGGGCGCGCACAAGATTTTAGTGACCGGCAAACGTTTGGAGACGACGACGATGAAGATGAAGAAAAAGAAGATGTGGAAGCCTACCGAGCCAAGATTCCGTGGGATTTACGACTCGCGTACACAGTTACTTATCTGAATAGTAATAGACAAAATAAAATTTCTAACAACTCATTGATGTTCTCTGGGAATGTTGAATTAACGCCACAATGGAAAGTCGGAGTTTCTTCGGGTTACGATTTCAAAAACAAAGGATTTACGTTTACGCAAATGCGTTTTGAGCGTGATTTGAAGAGTTGGCGAATCAACTTTGACTGGGTTCCATTTAGCTCGCGTGCTTCTTGGTATTTCTTTATTGGAATTAAAGCTTCAATCTTACGTGATGTGAAGTGGGAACAACGAAGTGAACCAGATAGAAGATTGTAGATTAGACTTCTTAGATCTATTAAATTTTAGATGCGCTTTGCTTGTCAATTTTGGATTTTGGGTGTTTGGAAAAACAAATTAACAATAGCTGTAAATTCACAAAAAACAAACCGACGCATCAACGAATTGACGAATCAACAAAAAACACAACCATGGCAAAACAAATCATTTCAACACCAAACGCGCCCGCTCCTATTGGACCGTACAATCAAGCAATACTTATAAACGGAACCTTATATACTTCTGGTCAAATTGCGATTGATCCAAAAACGGGAGAACTTGTAATGGATTCTATCGAAATAGAAACCAAGCAAGTCATGGAAAACATGAAAGCGGTGTTAGCTGCGGCTGATATGACTTTTGAAAATGTAGTAAAAACGTCTATTTTCATTAAGAATATGAACGATTTCACAAAAATAAACGCGGTATACAGTCAATACTTTAATGAAGCAACTGCGCCAGCACGTGAAACCGTAGAAGTTGGAAACTTACCAAAATATGTAAACGTAGAAATTTCTATGATTGCTATTGAAGGTGCTTAATATCTTTTTTTGTAATTTTTATCGAAATCAATCACCAACTGATGAAAATAAACACCAAATTCGCTCCTATTACACAGGAAAACATTGAAGAAATTAGCAAGCAACTCAAAGGAATTCTTTCAGATGATGAAATCAATGATATCAAAACGTATATAAAACCATATACACAATTCACAGAAAGTCAGCTCGATGATATCTTTTTACTCGTAAAAGTTACGATTCAAGGAAATGGAAAAATAGCAAGTCTCACTCCTAGCTGTTCTGTAAATCAACAAGATTGGCATCGTTATGAAGATGAAGCGGATATTAGAATTGATCCTGTATCAATTCCGTTCAAAACTGTATTTCCACAAATGCCCATAGAAGTTTCGGGCACGACAAGCTTTTTTGCAGTAATTGAAGCAGAAGGAAATATTTGGGATGCTTGCAAAGACTTACCTGAATGGATTTGGAATGAACACAAATTCGATTTTGCACTGTGGTTTACAGCAATTACCGAAAATGGAAAAGAATATGAAGGAAACGCATCTGGCGATTATGCACAGCAATTGATTACATTTTAAAATACACAAAGCGAACTAATTAGCTCGCTTTGGTATGTTAATAAATTAGGTGTACTATTTTTCTATTCTCCATCTACCACTACAACAAATACAATGTCCCGCTGGATGCATAAATGGATGACTTGAAGGACAGGTTTCTGTGTTCACAATAATCTGAACGCCTTGGCAAGTAGCGCTGTAATTACCAAATCCGCCTTTAAAATTTTGTTGTGCTTGTTTAGAAAGCTGTTTTACTCCTTGAATGTTTTTAATTTGCTTTAACATAATAACTTTTTTTGATTCATATATTACATAAAAATAAACTCTTTTTAAAGAAAAGTATTACGGTTTTGCCTTAAAAAGACAGAAAAAACTTATTTACATACTTACTTTAACTACTTTAATAATCCGCTAACTCTAAACATTTTTTTGTAATTTTAACAAAATCCCAACCTGTGAAGAAAGCCGCAAAAATCATTGGAGTTATATTGCTTATTATCCTTATTGTAGGATTCATTTTTTATAGAACATTACTCCCAACCTACAATGGAAGTTTTGATATTGAAAACCTTCAAGAAGAAGTTACTGTTCATTATGACGATTATGGAATTCCCCATATTTACGCTGAAAATGAACTAGATGCATTTACAGCTTTAGGTTTTGTACATGCGCAAGATCGTTTGTGGCAAATGGAATTGATGCGTAGAATTGCACCTGCACGATTATCGGAAGTATTTGGAGAAGCCACGATTGATACAGATCGCTTTTTTGCCGCCACAAGAATTGATGAAGCTTCAAAAGCAACTGTAGCTGCATTAGACAAAAACTCAAAGAGTTATATTTTGGCGCAAGCGTATGTTGACGGAATAAATCAGTTTTTAGAACATGGCGCAACGCCAATTGAATTTTACTTAACTGGAATTGACAAAACAGCGTTTACCATAAAAGACATTCATAACATCTTTGGTTATATGGCGTTTAGCTTTGCCATGGCGCACAAAACAGATCCGTTATTAACGAGTATTCAGCAAAAATTAGGCAACGAATACTTAACAGATTTAGGCGTACACGTAGATCCAAATACAACACTTTTACAAAATTATCCTGCAAAAGATACTACCAAAGTTAAAAATACACTAATTGCTGCTGTTGATAAAGCCCTAAAACCGTTACCTATTCCACAATTTATCGGAAGTAATAGTTGGGTTTTGGCACCACAAAAAACTGCGACAGGAAAGGTTCTTTTTGCGAATGATCCACATATTGGATTTTCGCAACCTTCCGTTTGGTATGAAGCGCATGTACATACGCCAACATACGAAATGTATGGCTATCACTTGGCCGGAACGCCGTTTCCTTTATTAGGTCACAACCGAAATATTGCGTATGGAATGACGATGTTTGAAAATGATGACATCGATTTTTATTGGGAAGAAGAAAATGCTATTGTAAAAGAAATTACAAAAACGATAAAAGTAAAAGATGCTGACGATGTTACTGTTTCTGTAAAAACAACCAAACACGGACCTGTTTTAAACGGAATTGCGGATGGAGTCAATTTTGAACAACCTGTTGCCATGTCGTGGGTGTATACACAACGAAAAAATCAATTGTTAGATGCTTGTTACACAATGTCGCACGCTACAAATCAGGAAGAATTTGAACAATCTTTAGGTAAAATTCACGCGCCAGGTTTAAATTTAATGTATGGTGATGCCGAGGATAATATTGGTTGGTATGCGGTTGGACAATTGATTGAACGACCTGCACATGTAAACTCTAAATTGATTTTAGATGGAATTTCTGGAAATGATGAACCCATTCGTTTTATGGATGCTTCCGAAAACCCAAGCGCAACCAATCCGCCATGGAATTATGTGTATTCTGCCAACAATCAACCCGATAGTATCAACGGAAGTTTGTATCCTGGCTATTATTTACCCGAAAATAGAGCAAAACGCATTGTAGAATTGGTAGAGGCGAATGACAAATGGACAAAAGCTGATATTATGGAAATGACGCTCGATGTAACGTCAAAAGTACATGCAGAGACCATTCAGCACGTACTAAATGTAATTGCAGATGCTGATTTTTCTGCGAAAGAGAAAGAAGTAATTACCGTGCTCAAAAACTGGAATGGTGATAATCAATTAACAGATAACGCACCTACAATTTACCATCGATTTATCTATCAATATTTAAAAAATACATTTACCGATGAGCTTGATACAGCAACTTTTGAAATGCTGATTAAAACACATATTTCCAAACGTTTTATGGCGCCATTACTGTATAAAGAATCTGTTTGGTTTGATGATATTTCTACCGAAAAAACAGAAACACGAAAAGATATTCTACTGAAATCATTCAAAGAAACAGTCGCAAAATTAGAAGCGCAATTAGGGAATACTATTTCGGATTGGACATGGAATAAAGTGCACACCGTAGAACATCCGCATCCAATTGGAAAAGTAGAAATGCTACGATCGTACTTTAATGTAGGTCCGTACGAAGCACCTGGAACGGGAGAAGTAATTAATAATTTAGGATTTCATTACGATGAATCTGGAGAATATAAAGTGTATTTTGGACCTTCTACACGACGTGTTATTGATTTTTCGGATGTAGAAAATAGTATGAGTATTTTGCCAACAGGACAATCTGGAAATCCGTTTAGTGAACATTATGACGATCAGGCAGAAATGTACATACAAGGGAAATTTAGAAAGATGCTTCTTAATACAGAAGAAATTAAGAAAACGGCTAAAAACACCTTGATTTTAAATTAAAATAGAATTCAGTTTTACTTTTATAAGATAAGTCAGACAAAAAGAACACATTTTTTTTTGATACTTTAGCAAGACCATTACGCAAACCTTATGGAATACAACTACTCCGAAATTGTACAAGCTCAGAAAGACTTTTTTAAAAGTAGGCAAACGTATGATCTTAACTATCGAAAGAAAACGTTGAAAAAGCTTTTAAAAGAAGTTAAAAAACGTGAAACAGCTATTTGCGATGCGTTGTATGCTGATTTTAAGAAACCCGTTTTTGAATCGGTACTGACGGAAACAAGTATTGTAATTTCTGAATTGAAATTGGCGATTAAGAAATTAAAATCTTGGTCAAAACCAACACGAGTTTGGCCAGCTTTACTAAATTTTCCTTCCAAAGATCGTATTCATTCAGAACCCTACGGAACAACGTTGATTATTGCACCTTGGAATTATCCGTATCAATTGGCAGTAGCGCCTTTAATTGGTGCAGTAGCTGCTGGAAATACGGTAGTTTTAAAACCTTCTGAGTTAACTCCGCATACTTCGCAAATTTTAGAAGAAATTATTACTGCTGTTTTTAACGAAAACCATGTAAAAGTGGTACAAGGCGGCGTGTCAATTTCACAAGAATTACTGGCAGAACGTTGGGATTATATTTTCTTTACAGGAAGTGTCAATGTTGGAAAAATTATTGCCAAAGCAGCCGCGCCAAATTTAACACCAGTTACGTTGGAACTTGGCGGAAAAAACCCGTGTATTGTAGATATTCATTCCGATTTTAAATTGACTGCAAAGCGAATTGTTTGGGGAAAATTTTTGAATGCAGGACAAACCTGTATTGCACCCGATTATTTGATTGTACAAGCGCAAGCAAAGTTTGACTTTATAAAAGCATTGATTGCTGAGATTGAAGCTGCTTATGGAACAAATCCGCAAGCATCAGCCGATTATCCAAGAATCATTAATGAAAAGAATTTTCAGCGCTTGGCAACGATGTTAAAAGATGAAAAAGTTCTGTATGGCGGCGTTACAGATGCAGACGACTTGTACATTGCGCCGACTATTTTGGATGAACCTTCTTTGGATAGTGATGCAATGCGCGATGAAATTTTTGGCCCTATTTTACCGATTCAAGTCTATTCGTCCTTAGAAGATATCAGTACTATTATTGCGCATTACGAAAAACCGTTGGCTTTGTATGTGTTTTCAAAAGATAAGAAATTTGCCAAACGTATGATAACCCGTTATTCCTTTGGTGGCGGTGCTATCAATGATACCGTAACACACTTTGTAAATCACAGAATGCCTTTTGGTGGTGTTGGTAATAGTGGAATGGGTTCATATCACGGAAAAGGAAGTTTTGATACATTCTCACATAAAAAATCAATTACCAATAAAAAAACTTGGTTAGACATTCCTGTTCGATATGCGCCATATAAAGGAAAGTTGAGAATTTTAAAGACTTTTTTGAAATATTTCTAAAATATTTTCTGATTTTTTTAGTTTAAAATTAAGATTTCAGCAAGTCTATTTTTATATATTGTACTGTAATTTTTGATCTTGAATCCGATATCATTTTTGAATGAAACAATCACTACCATTCTTTTATTTCTTCCTTTTTTTCTGCTGTATACTTTCGGCACAAGAAGAAAATTTTCAAATTCCTGATAGTTTAATCAACAAAACTAACAACGAGCTTATTAGTTTGATTAAAGAACATAGATATTCAGCTCCTGATACTGCCCAAATCTACACAGAAGTCTATCATAAAAAAGCCATCACTAAGAAAAATACATTCGCGATTATTGACAGCTATTTCTATTTTGCTTTTATTGCTGATGTACAAGGGAATTACTCTGAATCAGTTACGCTTTTAAACAAAGGAATTTCACGGGCAAAAACTGACAAAGACAGTATTCTCATTAAACTTTATAATTTAAAAGGAAAAGCGCACGGACAATACGGAAATTATGCTGATGCAGCTGCTGCTTTTAACACTGCACTTCAAATTTCTGAAAAATATAAGCAACGAAGAGGAGAAATCATTGCCAAAATCAATATTGCGTTGCTAAAAATGGAGACGAAACAGTATCATGAATCGATGAAAACATACAAAAAAATGTTTCGCCTTTCTGAAGATACAACTATTATCAGTAAAAATTCTAGAAATAGTATCATCATAGGAATCGTTGATAATTTTTTAAGAACAGAACAACTTGATTCTGCTCGGTTCTATCTAGATTTAGGCTTAAAAGAAAGTATAGATAATAAAGATAAAGAATCATTAACTTATCTCTATCCGTTTGATGCGCTATACTATTACCATAAAGGTGATATTTCCAAATCACTAAAAATATTAGAAAAAGCCAAAGAAGCTATTTTAGAATTACAAGAACAAGACAATAGAAATATTCAAGTTTACTATTATATGGCACAATGCCATTTTGCTTTGAAAGAATATGAAGCTGCAATTCGCAATATTGAAAATGCTTTTGATATTATTCAAACTGAAAATGATAAAAAAGCGATATCCAATTCTGAGAAAGGTCAGTTTATTCCATACGAATATCTGTATATGATTGAAACATTAATGTATTGTTACGAAAAATTAGGTGATAAGGAAAAAAGAGACGACTACTACGCAAAATATTATCCTTTAAAACTAGAGAGTCTTGAAAAAGATGTTCGCATTCATCAATTAATTTTCAATTTTCAACAAGCGTCACAAATTGAATTCATTAAAAAAATGAGTCAAAAAGAAGGTGTTGCTCAAAAAAAAGTAAAATACCTGTATTATATCCTAGCATTATTGCTAACAGGAATAATAATTAGCTATATTTTTTACAGAAGAAAAGAACAAAAAAAGCAAATTGCTTACAAAGCACTTATTGAGAAAATTTCCATTTTAGAAACCAAAAACGATCCTCTAAAAGAGCCAAAAGACGGCACTTCTAAGAAAACCTTAAGTATTACTGACGAAAAGGCACAAGCAATTTTAAAAGGCCTAGAAAAGTTTGAAACACAGGAGTTGTATTTAGATTCTAATTGTAATCTTCGTTTTGTAGCAAAGAAAGTAAAAACAAACGCTACGTACTTATCAAAAATTGTTAATGAACAAAAGGAAATAAGCTTTACCGATTATATTAATAATCTTCGCATTCAATATACCTTGAAGCGTTTGAAATCGGATTCACTTTTTAGAGCCTATTCCATCAAGTCAATCTCAGAAGAAGTTGGCTATAAAAGTGCTGATTCTTTTACCAAGCACTTTAAAAAACAAACCTCATTGTATCCTTCCTATTACATTAGAAAATTAAATCAGGAAGAAGTATAATTACTACCCTATTTTGTTTAGAATAGGGTTCATTTTCTATGAAAAATGCAGAATCTACGGTATGTTTGAGTATTCATTCACATGTCGAATAAAATAAATACACATCACAAAAAAATTCATTATGAAGAAAATTTCAAACAAAAATTTACGATTAAATAAAATCAATGTATCAAAATTAGGAGCACTTTTAGGAGGAAATCCAACAAAGAATCCTAACAATACAGATGACTGCCCGCAAGAAACAGAAGAAATAACTTGTACGACTTCAAGATATACAGTTGATTTTAGTAGCAATGGTGATCATTGCTAGATTAATTCAAAGCTAAATTCGAATTATTTTAAAACCAAGGAAAGCAATTTCTTTGGTTTTTTTATGCGCTAAGCTTTTCCATTAATAGACTTTAAAAAACGTTTTTTGTAACACTTCTATCGACTTTATATTTTTCTATTCAAGATCAATTACAATCACATAAAGTGTATAGAAACAGAAGAGAATTAAGCTATTTACAATGCTATTTTTTTAAGAAAATTGCATCACATAACAAACACAGCTCATAACTTTCATGCTTGAACCCTTTTTCGTTTAATTTAGGGTAATTTTATTTTATATAATTCTTCCAATCGCAGTATTTACAATCAATTCCAGAAGACTTTGTTTTTTGCTTGATCATTGTTTTAAAGCTTAAAAATTGAAGTCCCAATTCGTTTAATTTGGGTTTCTCTTCCTTTTTTTTCATCAAAAACCCTTGTACTATTGTTCTCAGATCGATCGTATTGTGGGAAAGCCAAACACTAAAAAAACAGGCACATTACATTAACATTTATTTACTTAATTATGAAAAAAAAGAAAATCTCAGGATTGTCATTAGGAAAAAGAACCGTTTCTTCTTTAAAAACTACGAGTTTAACTGGAGGAACAGGAACGTATTTTGGTTGCTTTACCTTTGCGCCACCTTGTGTGAGCGCAACTGAGCCACCAGAAGATGATTCTTTTTTCTGTACGCCGCCGCCAACAGGAACAAATCCACCGCCACCACCAAACCCAACAAACATAACTTGCGGATATAGTTGTATTCCAACTGATTGCGGAACAAGTAATCCAAGATAGTTGGTAGTATAAAATTCACTTCATGAATATTATTTTAGGTTAAACTGAAAAGGGAATACAATACTAAGTATTCCCTTTTTTTGTTCGTTGTAATATGCGTAAGTTTGTATATGACCTCAGAAAAAACAGTAACCGAAGCTATACAATACAGACGCTCTGTACGCGTTTTTGACAAAGACATTGAAATTGATACCAAAAAGGTAAAAAACTGCATAAAAAACGCTGTATTAGCGCCTACGAGTAGTAATTTACAGTTATGGGAGTTTTATCATGTGACAGATGAAACGGTTTTAAAAGAACTAACAACAGCTTGCTTGGGACAAAATGCTGCAAAAACGGCCAAACAATTAGTCGTTGTTGTAGCACGAAAAGATAAATGGAAACAACGCGCTAAAGCTAATGTTGGTTTTTTAAAAAGTTTGTATGGTGATAAGCCAAAAGACGAATATTCACGAAGAGAAAAGTTTGCTCTAAATTATTATCAAAAGTTGATTCCGCCCATTTATGCCGAGTTTTTAGGGCTGTATGGATGGTTGAAATATGCGGTTTTTAATTGCATCGGATTGTTTCGACCTGTGTACAGACAAGTCCGTTTGAGCGATTTGCGAATTGTAGCACACAAAAGCGCTGGTTTGGCAGCACAAAACTTCATGATTAGTATGGCTGGAATTGGGTATGACACTTGCCCGATGGAAGGAAGTGATACACTGCGTGTAAAAAAGATTTTAAAATTACCGCGTGGTGCTGAAATCAATATGATTATTGGTTGTGGCGTTCGTAGTGAAAACGGAATCTATGGCCCACAATTTAGAGTTCCTTTTGAAAGTACGTATACGGAAGTTTAGTTGCTGGTTGCTGGTTAAAAACGTACAACCTTTATACTAAACTGATACACTTTTTAAAAACTTTAACTTGTTTTTTGTTTACACTGAGTCTATCAAAGTTCTGATTAACCCGTTGTGTATTTTGAATTCAAAAGTATAACGAAGCGTCATTTCGAGTGATTTAGAAATACGAAAAATCGTATCGAGAACTGTTTAGTACAAAATATTCTATTCTCGATACAAATTTGACTCATTTTCAATCGTAAAACTCACAAAAGGTTGATTACTATAAAAGTATAAATTTTCAGAGTTTTTTAAAGATACGAGCGAAGCGATCCACATTTCGGCTCCGCTCAATGTTCGTATATTTCCAAAAGCACTCGCGCTGAGCTTGTCGAAGTGAAATAATCTAACAGGCAAAGCCGATACTAAAAATACTAAGATCGAAGCAAGTCTTACTTACTATTCACCAAGTTGTTACGAATTGCATACAATACCAAGCCAATTCTGCTTTTTACCTTAAAATGTTTGAATAAAGATTCGCGATAGCCATCAATAGTTTTGGGACTCAAACACATTTCTTGTGCTATTTCCTTGTATGTCATTTCCGTACACGCCAACTTCAAAAAGGTAAACTCTGTGTCTTTCAACGGTTTTCCATTGACTACTTCTTTTTCGTCATTTCCGTGAAGCGAATTCAGTAACGTAGTTGCCACACGTTCCGAATAGTATATTCCGTTTGAAATGACTTCATTTAAAGCTTTGTAAAATATTTCTGGATGAATGTCTTTCAGTAAATATCCTTTCGCGCCTAAGCGCAACATTTTAATAATAGTTTCTTCATGGTCGTCCATAGAAAGTGCCAATACTTGAATGCTTGGTCGATTTTCTTTAATCCATTCCATCGTTTCAAAGCCATTCATTACTGGCATATTAATATCAAGTAGGATAATATCTGGGACATTTTCGGATTCTAATAATTTCTTAATCAGTTCACTTCCATTCTTTACATGGTATAAAACCTCAAACTCATCAAATGCATTGACCAATCCTTGCAGCGATTGCGCAAAAAGCAAATGGTCATCTACAATTACAACTGAATGTTTTTTCATTATTTTTATTTATAGGGATAGGATAAAGTTAAGGAAACTCCTTTATTTTTTGCAGATTTCATACTAAATTCTGCATTTATAATGGCTGCACGACTTTTCATGTTGATTAATCCTGAGCCTTTTTCTATTTCTCCTTCTTCAAAACCAACACCATCGTCTTGTGCTAAAATAATCAATCGGTCGGCTTCAAAATTTAAGGTTACTTCCAAACTTTTTGCTTTGGAATGTTTGATGGCATTTGAGAAAAATTCTTGTAAAATACGGAACAAAATAATTTCTTCTTTGATATCTAATGAGCGTTCTTTCCCAAAAGTACGCAATGTTGCTACTAGGAAATTTAATTTATTAAATCGGTCTAGCTCTACTTCTATCGACTTAATAAGTCCCATGTTTTGAATAATCTCAGTATTCATTGTTTTAGAAAGCAGTCGAATTTCTTGCAGACTTTTTCCAACAATTTCACTAATATCGTCTAATTTCTCTTTGTTTTCTTCGGTAAGTTGTGTTCCTAATATATTGATATGCATACGAGCTACTGACAATAATTGCCCAATATTATCATGCAATTCCCAACTCATATTCTGCAAAGCTTGCTCTTGTATTTCAATTTGCGATTTGGCAATTTCTTCCATGTATCGCTTTTCGGCTTCTTTCTTTTCAAGAATAAACTTCAGTTTACGCTTTTGAAAGAAAACAAATAATATAATAACGGTTATTAACAAAATAAGCAACACCATAGATGTTGCTGCAACAAGCATTTGTATTTCTTGAT
>NZ_JBGCDL010000338.1:0-17545 GCF_045105435.1 Kordia sp.
GAATTTGGCGTATTAGTATAATAATCTGTTGGGAAAATTTCCAATGCAGAAAGCACAATTTCAGCAATAATCAACAATACAAGTGTGACTATTCCTGAGAAGGCTAGTTTTTTAAGAAATCGTTTTGAGAAAAGCTTCATACAGTATTTTTAAAATAGTTTTCTAAAGTCCTCTAATGTAATACATACCAAGAAAAAGGCGAATCTTTTTTACCTAAAATCTTATATATAATATTTCGTTTGTATGTATATAAAACATCAAAGTTTTGCACTAATTGTTCATTATGATGATGATATTGTGCTGTCATTTCTGGAACACCTAATTCAGTGTAATAGGTTTTTGTACGTTCTTTTGCAGCAAGAATTTCTTCAGAAGCATAAAAAGGACTGTCAATGATATGAATTTCACCATTTTCTGTTAAAAAGGATTGTAATTGCGAAATCAAACCTTTAAAATCCTCAAAATATTGAATGGCTCCGTTGAGCGTGATGATGTCGAATTTCTTCTGAAAATAATCAGAAACTTCAAAAATATCTGCATACACAAATTTTAGATTCTTTTTCCTAAAAATACGCGCGGCTTGTTCCAATTCTTCACGATTAACGTCCAAACCAATGACTTGATTTTTTTCCAAAATTGCTGCAATTTTGTTAGAAAACCAACCATTTCCACAGCCGATAGTTAAAATAGCTGTTGGATCATTTTTTTTACTCAAATATGCCAAAAATCGTTCTGTAGATTTGACACGATACGCCCATTCATCACGATCTATATTTGGTAATTTACGCACTTCCACATCTGTCAAAATACGATTTTCTTTTTCGCGCACAGCGAGATAATACTTGGAAAAATCAGCATTTTCAGGTGTCAAATAATAGACATTTTGTTGTTGGGTTATACGACTAAAATCTAGTTTCATTTGTATAATTTCATGGCTGTTTGTGCTAGTAAAGATTTCGTTTTTAATTTCACAGATGTGAGCAAACTTCGATCTTTACCTTTGAGCAATTCTTTATTATAATTGACTTCATTTACAATTCTGCGCACAGCAAAATCATAAAATTTTCGTGAGTATGTACGTTTAAAATCAATTTGTCGGTCGGTTGATGTATTCCATTCTGGCTGTACTGTAATTTTATCTTCAATTTCATTATACAAGGAAGTTCCTTTGATCGGATACGCAACCGTAATGGTAAAATGTGTCGGATTTGCCGCTTTTAAATACGTAATAGTTTCGTTGATATCTTGTTCATCTTCACCAGGATAACCAACCATGATAAACGTTCCCGTTTCCATACCAAGTGCATTAGTTTTTTGAATGGCTTCCTTTACAACGTCAACATCTACGCGACGGTCCATGGCATCAATGATTTTTTGCGAACCACTTTCTGCACCAATCCAAATACGGAAACAACCTGCTTCTTTCAATAATTGCAAAATATGATCGTTCAAACGTTCGGCACGTGTAATACATTCAAACGGAATTATGGCATCTTGCTTAATTACTTCTTCATGGAAAAGTTCAATCCATTTGTGACTTACGCTAAATACATCATCCACAAACCAAATTCCATCAGGATTGTACGTTTCTTTCAGCATTTTCAATTCAGCAGCCACCATATTCGGCGGACGTCTGCGGTAACTTTGTCCATACACAGCTGTACTACACCATTTGCACGTATATGGGCAACCACGTTGCGTACTCACAGTCATGGAACTTTGTCCGTGATGTGTTTTCCAAGCATCTAAATATTTTTCTACAGGAATTGCAGCTCGGTTTGGCAATGGCAATTCTTTCAAACTTTTCATGCGCATTCGTGCAGGCGATTTTACAACTTCACCATTTTCTAAATACGCTATTCCGTGAACTTCACTGTAATCAGCATCATTTATAATGGCTTGGTACAACTCTAAAGTCGTTTGTTCACCTTCGCCAATAATTAAAAAATCGGCGCCAGTATTTAGGTAATTTTCACAGTTGTATGTAATATCTGGTCCGCCCAAAATAATCTTTGGAAAACCATATATTTCTTCTGTTTTTAGAAGTTGAATCAATTCAATCACGTTAATTTTCGTCATCAAATTTGTGTAAATCGCAATTACTTTAGGTTGCTTTTCTTCAATAAATCGCAATTGCTCTTTCTTAGAGTAGAATGTAGAATCATACACATGATTTTCTACTTTATTTTCATTCAAATACGACGAAATATACAACAATCCCAACGGCGCATACGGACGCATGATACTTTGCTCTTTCTCATCTTCAAAAAGATAATATGTATGTGTGAGAATGATGCTCATTATTTGGTTGCTATTTGCTCGTTTCTGGTTATGTATTCTTAGTCACGTTGGTATTCCAATTCCTGTCCACGTATATAATAAACTTATTAATTTGTTTGCCTAAAATGACATACTCTTCTATAAGTGGATTTACTTCATTTTTCTTATTGTGAATTTCAGCTATGCAATGTAAATGATTTATAGTTTCGTCACAAGAAGCTTGTGCATATATTAAAAATTTAATAAAATCAGCTTTGTATTTTTTCCTGCCATAACCTTCTACAATATTTGCGGTTATTGATTTGGACGATCTTCTTACTTAACTGCCTTGTTCGTATAATTCGTACTTTGGTAACGATAACGACTTTTCATGAACCTCTAAACTTAATTTAAAAGCTTTTTTATAAATATTTAAGTCTCGTTAACTTTTCTTTTCCATAATAATTCACTTCCCAAATATACTAAGCAGTTACGAAAAATTCACAATCAAAAACCATAAAATAACTTATTTAGAATGCGAATCTTTTTTTATGAATTTCAAAGGAGTATTTCAACACAAAAAAATTTCTTGATCAGCAACCAGCAATTACCCTTTCTTTTCGAGAGTAATCAAAAAATGATCTGCGTATTTTGCGAGTGAAGAAGCTGTTAAAATGGAATCTAAACCTCTAAAAATATTCAGCATTGGAAATTTAGCCACAAACGATTGTTCTAAATACGAAGGCGGAATGGTGACACCAATTGGTTTTACTTTTTTAGTTGTAAAAAATGTGTTCGCTGCTGCAGAAACGTCTTGCGGATTGTAGTACCAAGTTGCTACGCCAACACCATCTACGTTGGCAACAATACTTTCGGTTGTGTTTCTTCGTGTAGCTTTGACTTTATCTCCTTTTAAAGTAAAATACATACGTTCCCATACACAATTTTTAGGCATTAATACAATTGCTAGTTTCCCATTAGGAAGTAACAAATCGGAAGCAGTTTTAAAAAATGTTTCTAATTGTTCAAAAGATAAACAGTTAATTCCTCCAAAATCTGAAAAAATAAAATCAAACTTTCTGTCAAACGTATCTTTTGTAATAGTATTAATGTCTTGTACTCTGAATTGAAGATTTTCTGGGTGCGATTTTGATTTGGCAACGTCAATCATTCCCGCAGAAATATCAGTTGCAATCACATCATGATTCAGTTTTGCAAATTCAATTGCATCTGCGCCAGTTCCGCAATTTAGCTCTAAAATAGACAGTTTTTTATCCTGTTGAATGATCGGATTTATATGTTTAAAAACGAGTTTTCGCTGCGCTTTTCCTATGTTCGAATAGGTAAAAATATCATCGTACTGCGGCGCAGCTACATCAAAATCACTATGCATTGGTATTCTCCATATTTTTAAGTTGAATTTTATCAATAAAAGCAGCGGGTACGTAATACCCAAACAATAGCATTGATCGCAACTCAGATTTAGAAATTGAAAACGGATTTTTAAAGAATTTTTTAAAGTTTTGTGTCGCTTGACTTTTACGGAATTCTTTATGAACATACCGTTGCAATTTTCTGTAAAATTGCGTGTTGTATGTTCCTTTAAACATCATTGCTAAATCGTCAGAATCTGTCCAGTTAGCTTTTAACTGTAAGTCATCTTTAACTTTATCGTAAAATTTAGTTCCTGGAAGCGGATACGAAACTGAAACGCCAATATTATCAGGAACCAACTCTTTAATCATATCAATTGTTTTCTGAATGTCTTCTTTGGTTTCTTCCAAATAGCCAAACTGAATAAAGAACGCGACGCGTACCTTTTTTTCTTTTAGTAAACGTGTGGCTTCATAAATTTGTTCTACTTTGGTTTCTTTGTCCATCGCGTCCAAAATTGCTTGTGAGCCACTTTCTGCGCCAACCCAAACTTCTTCCAATCCACTTTCAGCTAAAGCTTCAATAGTATCTTCTTTCAATAATAAATCGACACGACTTTGTATGTAATACGAAATGGAAAGTTGTTCTTTTTTGAGTTCTTGATTGAAATTTTGAACCCAATTCGGCTTTAAGCCAAAAATATCGTCACACATCCAAAAACGTGTAACGCCATAATTTTCTTTTATATATTTTATGTGTTTGGTAATGTATTCGGGCGAATGTGAGTTGTAGCGATTTCCGTAAATCGGTTTCGCACACCAATTACATTTAAACGGGCAACCACGAGTTGTTGCCATATTTAGCGTAAATTCATTTCCGCCAGCTTCCCAAATCTTTCGGTACGGTTCAATATCAATCAAATCCCAGGCAGGCATCGGCAATTCGTCTAAATTGCGCAATACAGGATGTTTTGGATTTTTGATAATTTCGCCATCTTTTTTAAAAACCAAGCCTTTTATTTGCGAAGTATCTTCGTTATTTGATAACGCATCCACCAATTCTTTTAACGAAATTTCGCCTTCACCTTGAATTACAAAATCTGCACCAGTATCCAAATATTTTTCGTAATGATCTGTGGAATCAGAGCTGCAAACAATAATATGACAATTTAGATTTTTAGCAATTTTAATCATTTCAAAAGCGGCTTCACGCATGGTGGTTAAGCACATTTTTGTCAAATAATTAAAGCCATCATCGTAAAGTACAAATGTTTTAGGTTTGTGAGTCTCTAAGTATGGTTTTATGGTTCTTGGGTCGTCTAATAAATTGGCGTCAAAAACACCAACTGCATATCCGTTTTCACGTAAATAGGAAGCAGCGTACAGTGTTCCTAATGGTGGATATGGCGTTTGATTTTTCCATTGTTTGGCATCAAACTTATAGTAATAGGAATGTGAAAAAACAACATCAAGCATGTTTTTCGAGATATTTCAAATTGTATTGTTTTGTAACTTGGTCTAAACGTTCGTTTAAACGTGTAATTACTTTATTTTGATAGTTTTGTGGATGATGTTTAGATACGTGTCTTGTAGATTTCATCGCAATTTCAAAATCTTCATGAGCTAAGTGTTTGAATTTTTTTCTCCACTTTTTGATCGTAAATTTTTGTAAATAGAGATCTGTTTTTAATCCAAAAGAACCATTAAATATTTTTTGAATCATTTTAGAGAATCTACTTTTTTCAGTATCTCTAATCGTACTCATTTTAACAGCTGGTTTATTTGGAAAATATGGAGCAGCCCATGGATTTTTTGTTATAAAATCCTTAAACGTTTCTGTTCCATACAATGGAATAAGCGTGGAAATTTCGGTTGCTGTAAATAAATTTTGTTCTGAAATTTCTAATTGATCTGTGCTAATAAAATAGTTGACACAGAAATATTTTTTAGAATTCAATAAAAATATCTTTTTATATAAAACAAGTAATGTTCTTGCAATCCACAAACGATTTGGTTGCGTAATAATAAAAAAGTCAAAATCGCCATCGTCGTCATAAAAACCTTTTGACAATGCGCCAGATAAACAAACACCTTTTATATAGGGGAATTTTGCTATTTTTTTTGAAACCTTTACCGCTTTCGGCATAATGTTTCGTGCCATTTCGTTGCCTTTCAATCTGCGTTCTACACGATCAGGATTATTGACATCAATATAAAAACCATCAAAATTAAAAATGATGCCTTTTTTCAATAGCATATCAATTTCGCTATCAATTTCTTTTTGATCCGGATTATCAGAAAACTGAAAAATTTCAGTCCTTGTTAACGGATACTTAAAAAGGGAAAAGTATAATATGGTTTTTAAGGCGCTCACTACTTTTTTGTTTTCAAATCAAATGTACTTAAAATTATGTTTCTTAAAGTCAGTATAAACAATAAAACTTCTATTGTTTATTATTTAGTGTATTTCTTAATAAGTAGTAATATTTGACCAATAATTGACGTAATTTTACAAGGTTTGTTACTTTTATAACAATCAATCAATCAAAAAGCGACTTATGAAATCATTCCTATTGTTGTGCATAGGTTTTTTGTGCATTCCCATCTTGGGATTTTCACAAGAAACATCAAAAATTATTCCTAAAAAAATTTATACGACAAATAGTATTAAAGGAGAAGCTCCAAAAATTGATGGTTTGCTCAACGATGCAAGTTGGGATTCTGTTGAATGGGCAGGTGACTTTATTGAAAATCGACCAGATGAAAATACACCGCCAACAGAGCAAACTAAGTTTAAAATTATGTACGATGCAAAATTTTTATATGTTGCAGTGCGTGCGTATGACAAAGATCCAGACAAAATTGTAAAACGTTTGTCGCGCCGCGATGGTTTTGATGGCGATTGGATCGAAATTAATATTGATAGCTATCACGATTTACGAACAGGTTTTTCGTTTACAGTAACTGCGGCAGGTGTAAAAGGAGACGAGTTTATTTCAGATAATGGTAAAAATTGGGATGGAAGTTGGAATCCGATTTGGTACACAAAAACTAATGTAGATGAAGAAGGTTGGACAGCCGAAATGAAAATTCCACTCAGTCAATTGCGATTTGGAAAAAGTGTAGAACAAATTTGGGGATTGCAAGTGCAACGTCGCTTTTTTAGAAAAGAAGAACGATCTACTTGGCAACGAATTCCCCAAGATGCGCCAGGTTGGGTAAGCGAATTTGGAGAATTACACGGATTAAAAAATATAAAACCACAACGACAACTAGAAATTCAACCATACATTGTTACGCAATATGATACTTATCCGGAAGAAAATGGAAATCCGTTTCGTGATGGAGACGATTTTACCTTAAATGGCGGACTCGATGGTAAAATTGGTGTAACAAACGATTTGACTTTAGATTTCACTATCAATCCCGATTTTGGACAAGTAGAAGCAGATCCTGCAGCAATTGCTTTAGATGGCTTTCAAATTTTCTTCCGCGAACAACGTCCGTTTTTTGTAGAGAATAAAAATATTTTTGATTATCAGTTTGCCGATGATCAAGACAATGTATTTTATTCGCGACGTATTGGTCGAAATCCGCAAGGTTTTCCAAATACAGCTTCGGGCGAATTTGTAAATCAACCACAAAACTCTACCATTTTAGGCGCTGCAAAATTTAGCGGAAAAACTAAAAATGGTTGGTCAATTGGTGTGTTGGAAAGTGTAACTGGAAAAGAATTTGCCGAAATTGATAACAATGGAACACGCAGAAAAGAACTTGTGGAACCGCTAACGAATTATTTTGTGGGACGATTGCAAAAAGACTTCAATAAACGCAATACTTTTATTGGCGGAATTTTTACAGCAACCAACCGCCGATTGGAAGACAATCTGAATTTTTTACACAAAGCAGCGTATACAGGCGGATTAGATTTTACGCATAATTGGAAAGACAGAACGTACTTTGTAAAAGGAAATATTGTAACAAGTCATGTGCAAGGAAGCAAAGAAGCAATTGCAGCCACACAAAATTCACTTACACATTTATTTCAACGTGTAGATGCAGGACATGTGGATGTTGATCTAAACCGAACTTCTTTAACAGGAACAGGCGGAAAGCTCGAATTTGGAAAAGCTGGTAGCGGAACGTGGCGTTATGATGGTGGCGTAATATGGCGTTCGCCAGAATTGGAACTTAACGATATTGGGTTTTTACGTCAAGCGGATTTAATTCGCCAGTACGCTAATATTGGGTACCAAACCACAAAATCTTTTGGGAAATTTAGAAGCATTTCGGCGCGATTTTCACAATACACGACCTATGATTTTGAAGGAAATTTTAATCGAATTCAATATGAATTTAATACGAACTTACGACTTTTAAACAATTGGTTTATTGATATTGGTGGCGCGCACAAACCGCGAATTTACATCAATACATTTTTGCGTGGCGGACCGCGTTGGCGATTTTCACAAGAAAATTTTGGATATGCTTTTTTCGGAACAGACGAACGTAAAAAACTGCGTACAAGTTGGGGAATGGTGTATTCAAAAGCAAAACAAGACAACTTTACATTTATAGAAGTAAGCGGCGATGTTACCTATCAACCAACGGATGCAATGCGAATTTCCATAAGCCCGCAATACAATTACAATCCAAATAAAACGCAATATGTTACACAAGCAGATTCAAACGGAACAACACGTTACATTTTGGGCGATATTGACAATCAAACGTTAAGTGCAGCAATTCGTTTCAATTATACCATCAACCCAAATTTATCCATTCAATATTACGGACAACCTTTTGTGTCTATTGGTCGTTACAAGGATTTTAAATACGTAACCAATTCTATTGCTGATGATTTGAACGATCGTTTCTATCAATATCAACCCAATGAAATCACCTTTGATGCTGCTTCAAATTCTTATATTATTGACGAAGATGCAAATGGAAATGTAAACTATTCTATAGGAAATCCTGATTTTGCTTTTGTGCAATTTCGTTCCAATTTAGTCTTACGTTGGGAATACATTCCAGGTTCTGAATTGTTCTTAGTTTGGTCGCAAGGAACCACAGGTTTTGGAAATACACGAGATCATTTATTACGTAGTTTGGACAATCAAATATTAGGACAACAACCAGAAAATATTTTCTTGATGAAATTTACCTATCGATTTGTACTCTAGTTTTAGGAGTTTATTTTTTTGTAGATCGTACATGAAAAGGAAAAAAACAATGATCAATAAGTTTATCACTATTTCAAAAATAGTGTTTTCCCCTTATAAAATCAGTTTTTAGCTTGACAGAGAAAAGCATGTCAAATTTCATATTTGCAACGAAACAAAAAAGCAAATATTATGAGAAAAATCATGTTACTCTGCGTAGGACTTCTACTTTTTAGTGAAGCCCAGAGTCAAGACAAAAAAAATGATCGAGAAAATCAAGAACCTTATTTTTTTGAAATTGTAGCGAAAAAAGAAAAAGAGCTCAATGAAAGAATAAAGAAAAACAACGGAAGTACCAAAGGTGTAGGGTACAAATCATTTAATCGTTGGAAAGCCTTTTGGGAACCAAGAGTTGGTACATACGGTAAGTTTAGTGAGATTACGGGTAACATTCAAGAAGCAACAAGTAAAAGCAACTTCAATTGTAGTTCTGATGCAAGTTGGACGAGTATTGGACCTTCTTCATTTCCCGCAGGAACGTCACTTCAACGTGGATTGGGACGATTAGATTTTGTAAAATTACATCCAGATTATAACGGAACATCCAATCAAACTGTTTTTGCTGGTGGAAGGCCTGGTTTATGGCGATCAACCAATAACGGAAACAATTGGACGCAAATAGGTTCAGATAAATTTGAAGTTTCTGCCTGTTCAGATGTAGCCGTTATGGAAAATAGTTCGGGAACAGAAATTCTATTGGCAGCAACAGGTACGAAAAAAAGTCACTTCTCTCCAACACTACACAGTATTGGTTTAAAACGATCTGTGAATGGCGGAAGCACATGGACAACTGTACACTTAGAAGCAACTCCATGGGAAATTGGAGACGAAGAACGTATTACAGAAATTGCAGTTGATCCAAATGCAAATAATAGAGTGTATGTAACTGTAATTAAATTTTCTTGGGCAGCAACTTCCGATTATTTCGGAACCACAACAAAAAAAGATAATTATAAAGGAAAAGTATTTGTGTCTGAAAATTACGGACTTACTTGGGCAAAAATTTATGAAGGTTTTGCGGTGGAAGATTTCGAATTTAAAACAGATAATAGCAATACATTCTATTTTTCAGGACACAAATTGGTGCAAGGAAGAAGATTAGGTACAAATAATTATGTATTTACCGATTTAACACCGCAATTAGCAGGATTCTCTTTTAATAGTTTATCGTGGGATAACGGACATGCACAACGTATGGAAGTAGAAGTAAGTGCTGCTAATCCAAATGTAATATATACGTTTGCCCAATATTTTGATCCCACTCAAAGTACAACGAATCAAAGAAAATTATGGAAATCGATAGATGCTGGACTTACGTTTTCACTCGAAAACAATGCAAACTTTCCAACAGGAATTGGCTGGATTAGAGGTTCGTTAGAAGTATCGCAACAAAATGAAAATCTGGTTTATATTACAGATGTTTTAAGTGGAAGATCTACAGATGGTGGCGTTACTTTCTCAACAATGTCAGGATTTCATGTAGACACAAACGATGTTGAAGTATCTAACACAAATCATGTTTTTTTAGCAAATGATGCTGGTGTGTACAGAAGTGTTGACAACGGACTTACTTGGCAAATTGCTTCTGAAGGTTTAGCCGTTTCTGAAATATATGATATTGGAATGTCGTTACGAACAAATTCGTCAGTTCCTGATATTATTGAAGGTGGATTTCAAGATACCAATTGTATGGTGCGACAAAATAATGGAAATTGGGCGCATTCAACAGGAACTGGCGGTGATGGAATGGTATGTATTGTAGATCCTGTAGACCCAAATATTGTATATAGTGAAGCGCAAAACGGAATTACCAGAAGATCTACAAATGGAGGACTTTCATTTTCCAATTATAGTGTAGGTGGTTCTAATGGACTTTGGGTAACACCAATGGTTTTAGATCCTAACAATCATAACAGGCTTTTAGTAGGGAAACGACATTTACAAGTGCGTGTTGCAGGAAGTTCGGCAACACAAATAACTATTCCTTTTTCAGTTGCCAATTCGCAAAGTATCTCTGCAATAAAAGTCGCGCCAAGCAATTCTAATATTATTTATATCGCATATCAAGAAGGAATTGCAGATTTCGATGCCGGTGCTTACAGCAATTGGTGGCAAGATCCAAATCGTAAAATGAGACAACAATTTTTAAAAACTACAGATGGTGGAGTTACTTGGACAGATGTTTCTCCTGCTGACTTAAATAAAGGTTCGCACGGATACATTTCTAGTATTGAAGTGCATTCGTCTGATCCTAATAAAGTTTGGGTTGGTTATGGCGCATATAATATAAAAAACCGTGTGGTAAAATCTGATGATGGTGGAGCAACTTGGGAAGGATATGCACAAGGATTAGAAGCAGTGCCTGTAAATGATATCGTGATAACACCAACACATAACAACGGAATAAAAAGGTGTGATTTCTTGTATTTAGCAACCGATTTTGGAGTGTATTACAGAAGTAGTAACATGAGTGAGTGGGAATGTTATACAGAAGGAATTCCAAACGTTCCAGTAATGGATTTAGAAATTGATGAATATCAAAACATTATTCGTTGTGCAACGTTTGGAAGAGGTGTTTGGGAAGCAGGTTTACATCCTGATGACAGCGCATACAACAATTCATTATTTACCTTTACAACAACCTGTGCTTCAGATGGAACAACGTCAGTTACAGTAACACCAAATGCGCCAGCGGACAATCATCATTGGTCTTTATATGAAACTTCAGCAGCAAACCAAACAGGTGGCAACTTTACAGTGCAACAAGTAGGAAGCTCTCAATGTTGTAGTGGCGGATCAAAAACCTTTACTGGGTTAGATCCAAATAAATTTTACTACATAAAACACGGTGTTTGGGACGCATGTCACAGATGGCAAGAAACGCGCAAATACATTCCTTCAATCAACGAATCGGCACAACCTGTTTTTCATTTTGAAAACGCTGTTGGACAGTCAAAAACGACATTTTGTTACAACGAAGATGTGTATATGAACGGAATAGCAACAGAAGGTGAAACACGTTATTTCTTTGATGCTTGGCGAAGACCTGCAGGAAGCACAGGCGCATTTTCACATTATGCAAACTATGGTTGGACAACCAATCAGCAAGTTGGAATTGTAAATCTTAGTTACGAATTTTTAAACAATGGAGACAATCCGGGAGAACAATTTGTGGCAGGTTATGAATATCAAATCAAACTGGCTATTGGAAATCCTCCGTGTTTTGGTTGGAAATCTACCACGCGAAACTTTACAGTCGTAAGTTGTTTTATAAATGATCCAATAAAGCCAACCAAAGGGTTTTTACAAAAAGATATCAATGAAGATGCTTTTGTATATTCTGTAACGCCAAATCCGAGTAAAGATATATTTACAGTAAAACTCAATCAAGAGTTGGAAGGAAGCATACAAATAGTTGATCAAAAAGGAGTTGTAATTTTAAACAGAGCACTTAAAAAAGGCAACACTTTTCAAATTGATCTCTCGTCGTATGCCGTAGGAATGTATTATTTAAAAATAACATCTGCATCACATACAAAAACGTTGAAACTTTTAAAGCAGTAAAATAGTTTCTAAAGAAGTCATCATTTGTGGTGGCTTCTTTTCTATAAATCCAATAATAAATTTTCACATAACTTAGTTTTCGGTACATAATTTGATACATTGCACCCGTTAAACAATTTATACCATTACTATGAGAAAAATATTACTGTTATCGGCATTCAGTTTGTTTTTAGTTGCTTGTTCATCCGACGATGACGCGCCAGCTCCAGCAGATCCTATAGTTGGAACTTGGAAAATGACTTCATATGAAGTAGAGAATTCGTATGACTTCAACAACGACGGAACTGCAAATAGAGATTTGCTTATTGAAACAAATTGCTATCAAAATGAAACCATTCAAATAAATGAAGGCGGAGCAGCTATAGTGCTTTCAAATTCTTTCCTAACTGTTGTAGCAGAATTGGTAGTAGGAACAACCGATGAATTTACATATACATTAAATTGTGAAAATGAAGCTGAAATTACGACAACAAATTGGACATTAAACGGGACAAGCTTATCATTTCAAGAAGAAGATGGATTCACAATTATAGCGACTTACAACGGAAGCAATCAATTTTCATTCACAGTTCCTGAAGGTTTTGAAATTTTTTCAGGAGGATTTAATGCGGTTGCCGAAGAAGATGTTACTATAACATATACAAAACAATAAATTACAAGTAAGTTTGTAGGCTTGTATATATAAAGCGCTAAAACCTGGGTTTTAGCGCTTTATTTTCTTTTTAGTATCTGTAAAACCAGTACATCATGTTAAGAAATTTACAAAACTGCACTAAGGTTATCTTAAATAATTGAGTTTTTTCTTACTGGTATTTATATTTGAAACATCATTAAATATTAATACTAATTAAAACCGATTATTATGAAAAAACTACTATTATTTTGTATGATGAGTATGCTATTATTAGGCTGTTCATCCGATGATGACAATGAAATTTCTTTAGAGCCGCTTGTTCCAGGCACATGGAAAATGACGTATTTTATATTAGAAAATCACTATGATTTGGATGGCGTGAAAGTCCTAGATTTATTAGGACAAACAAACTGTTATCAAAATGAAACCATTACCTTTAATCAAGATGGAACAGCGATAGTGAGTTCTACTTCATTTTTAAATATAAAGGCTTCATTGGTAGAAGATACAGAAGATGAGTATACTTATACAGCTGATTGTGTCAATGAAAATGATACATATTCAGCCACTTGGTCAATAGAAGGTAGAAATTTGATTCTTACGGAAGAAGATGGCTTTGTGTCTACAGCGCCTAATTTTGGAGGTGGACAATCTTTAGTTTTTAGTATTCCAAATGGGTTTGAAGTTTTACTTGACGATGGAACTACTATTCATGCAGCCGAAGATATACTTGTATTTTATGAAAGACAATAAGTAATCCTTTAAGTTTACAGTAGAAAAGTACTAAAATGTACATTTTAGTGCTTTTTTTATATTTATGTGAATGCCCAAACGTTAGATCGAGTATCATTTGAGATCAAAAAATATGTTGATAGAAAATACCTAGCGTAGCTATTTTTGAAGAAATTTTGTGTCGAGAGCTTATTTGAATTTCAGAGTACTTCTCGATACTATTTTTCTTCATTTTATTCCGAAAAATCACTCGAAGAGACGTTTTTATTTGTGAGAAATTATCAATTTAAAATCAAACAAATCATACATCAAAAATGGATTCCTGCCTTCTCAGGAATGACATTATGAATTATAAAATAATCAGACAAATCTAAAATCGTACATCGAATAAATCAACAATCAATAATCAAAAATGAGATACTGAATCAAGTTCAGCATGACGCCTGCGGCTAATGTGCTTCTAACCAGTTTTGACCAATTCCAATCTCAACATCTAACGGAACGCTCATTTTAAAAGCATTTTCCATTTCTTCTTTAATAATTGGTTGAATGGTTTCCAACTCGTCTTTATGTGCATCAAAAACCAATTCATCATGTACTTGCAATAACATTTTCGATTTAAAACCTTCTGTTGAAAAACGATTGTAAATATTAATCATGGCAAGTTTTATAATATCTGCCGCGCTTCCTTGAATTGGAGCATTTACAGCATTTCGTTCTGCCGCACCACGAACAATTCCGTTTCTAGAATTGATGTCTTTTAAATAACGACGTCTTCCCAAAACCGTTTCCACATATCCGTTTTCACGCGCAAATGCAACCTGATTTGCCATATAGGCTTTTAGCTTTGGATAGGTTTCATAATACGTATCAATCAATTCTTTAGATTCACTTCGTGTCAAATCGGTTTGATTACTCAATCCAAAAGCAGAAACTCCATAAATAATTCCGAAGTTCACCGTTTTTGCATTGCTACGTTGCTCACGCGTTACTTCTTCCAACGGAACATCAAATACTCTTGAAGCGGTAGAAGCATGAATATCTGCGCCATCTTTAAACGCTTGCATCATCGTATCTTCTTCACTCAAAGCTGCAATAATTCGCAATTCTATCTGAGAATAATCGGCAGCGAGTAACACATAATTTTCATCTCTAGGAATAAACGCTTTTCGCACTTGTCGTCCACGTTCTGTACGAATTGGAATATTCTGTAAATTTGGGTTGTTAGAACTCAATCTTCCAGTCGCAGCAACAGCTTGTGCATAGACTGTATGAATTCGATTCGTTTTTGGGTTAATTTCATTTGGCAGCGCATCAACATACGTACTTTGTAGTTTACGATATTGTCGCCATTCTAAAATATCCGCTACAATTTGATGGTCTTTCGCTAAATAGGAAAGTACATCTTCTGCGGTAGAATATTGTCCTGTTTTGGTCTTCTTAGGTTTGTCAACTAATTTTAATTTATCAAACAAAATTGGGCCTAATTGCTTTGGAGAAGCTAAGTTAAATTCTTCACCAGCTTGCTCAAAAATATTTTTCTCTAAACGATCAACATCTATTGTTAAATCTGTTGATAAACCTCCTAAAAAGTCCGGATCTAAATTAATTCCTTCAATCTCCATTGCAGATAAGACACTTACCAACGGAACTTCTACATCTGTAAATAATTTTGTCAAATGACCACTTTCCAATTCTTTGATAAAATGTTCTTTTAACTGATAGGTAATATCTGCATCTTCAACGGCGTATTCAGTTTGTTTGTCAAGCGGAACTTGTCGCATTGACAACTGATTTTTACCTTTTTTACCAATCAATTCTACAATAGAAACGGGTTGGTAATTCAAATATGTTTCCGCCAAAACGTCCATATTATGACGCATATCCGGATTGATCAAATAGTGCGCAATCATCGTATCGAAAATTGGGCCTTTTACGGGCATGTCATAGTTAGACAATACTTTGATATCGTATTTTAAATTCTGTCCCACTTTCTCAATCGTCATACTTTCAAAAAACGGACGGAATTCTTCTAAAATTTCTTTAGTTTCTGCTTGATCTTCTGGAAATGCCACATAATATCCTTTTCCTTTTTCCCATGAAAATGCAACACCAACCAATGCTACTTCAAGTGCTTTTAAACCTGTTGTTTCAGTGTCAAAACATACACTTTGTTGTTTCAATAACTTTTGAAGCAACATTTTTCGCGCCATTGGTGTGTTGGCCAATTGATAAAAATGATCGGTCGTTTTTATGGTTTCATATCCAGAAATAGTAGCTTCTTCCGAAACATTTCCGCCTCCAGGTGCAGCAAACAAATCAAATTGTCCAGTAGCTGCCGCTTGTTTAGAAGCTTTAGAAGTTGTTTTTGTGTTTGCTTCCGCGGAATTTTCTTCCGGTGCTTTAAACGTTTTGATCAAATTATCGAGCAATCTACGGAATTCCAATTCGTTAAAAACTTCCGTAACGGCTTCTAAATTTGGTTTCGATAATTCAAAATTTTCTGCATGAAACTCTACAGGAACATCTAGCATAATTGTAGCCAATTGTTTTGAAAGCAAGCCTAATTCGCTATTTGCTTCCACTTTCTCCTTCATCTTTCCTTTCAACTCATGTGTGTTGGCTAAAAGATTTTCCATACTTCCATACGCTGCTAAAAACTTTTTGGCTGTTTTTTCTCCAACACCTGGCAATCCAGGAATATTATCGACAGCATCGCCCATCATTCCTAAGAAATCAATGACTTGTTCAGGGCGTTCTACACCAAATTTTTCTTGTACTTCCGGAATTCCCCAAGTTTCATATCCGCCGCCAAATCGCGGACGATACATAAATATATTTTCAGAAACTAACTGTGCAAAATCCTTATCTGGCGTTACCATAAATGTTTTGTAGCCTTCTTTTTCTGCTTTCTTGGCAAGTGTTCCAATAATATCATCGGCTTCATATCCCGTTTTTACAATAATTGGAATGTGCATGGCTTCTAAAATGCTTTCAATATATGGAACTGCAAGTCGAATAGCTTCAGGAGTTTCTTGTCTGTTCGCTTTATATTCTGGAAACGCTTCCACACGATCTACACTTCCGCCTTTATCAAAACAAACCGCCAAATGATCTGGACGTTCACGCTTAATTACATCCAACAAAGAATTGGTAAATCCTAAAACAGCTGAGGTATCAAACCCTTTCGAGTTGATTCTTGGGTTTTTAATAAAAGCATAATATCCTCTAAAAATAAGCGCGTACGCATCGAGTAAAAAAAGTCGTTTTTGGTCTGCCATGAATCGAAAATTTGATGGAAATTCAAATTTAAGAATATTACTAAGATTCTCGAATAAAAAAGAAATTATTCACGAGTAGTTAAAAAATAAATGATTAAATCAGACTACGGTTATTTTTCTAGGAGCGCTAGTAATTAGTTTGTGGTTTCTCTAATTCTATTGACTTGCCATTTTAATAACTACGGTTATTTTATTGTTTGTTTTATAAATTGAACACTACTTTTCTTTCACTTACGGCTTTACCGTAAGTGGTTAGTAATTTGTTTTTATATCTTTTCTACCTTAATCAAAATTATATATCATGAAAAAAAAGAATCTAAAATCATTGAGTCTTAACAAGAAGTCTGTTTCTTCATTAACTGCTGAAAAAGCAAAAGGAGGTTTGGGTATTACTTCTGGTCATCCAATTTGTTCTATAGAACCTGAATTTTGTAACTGGACATTAAATAGATGGTGTTATAATTCTGGTTCTCCAGG
>NZ_JBGCDL010000339.1:0-20691 GCF_045105435.1 Kordia sp.
CGGGCGACTTTTTAGTTGAGAATTTCCCGTCTTGGGAGGAGAAATATGTTAATTTAACCGCCTTTGCAATTACTTTTATTGTAATTTTAATAGCTGTTACCATGGCTGGAAAGTTGTTGACTAAAGTTGCCGATTTTGCTGCACTTGGTATTTTGAATAAAATTTTAGGTGGCGCTTTTGGCGGATTGAAAATGGCAGTGATTACAGGAGCCGCTTTGGTATTTTTTGAACGTACCAATAACACTATGGAGTTTGTGGAACAAGACAAGATTGATGGATCTGCATTGTATGAACCTGTAAAAGAAATTGGCGGATTTGTGTTTGCCTATGTGTTAGAAGAGACTAATAAGAATGGTACACTAGATTCATTTAAAACTAGCAAAACTAAGCAAGCAGACGAAAAGAAAGCACAGGAAAACGATTTAAAAGACATTGAAGAAAATGAAAATTAATTAGGTATGTGTGAAAAATGTGTAAACCCTGAAATTAAGCATCTTAATGATGAAGATAGCATCAAACCTTTTCAAAAGAAGTTGAATGTAACGGCTTTGAAAGGAAAATTAAAAAAACTTACTTCTAATCAAAAATAGATCGTTTAAAATACATTTATAATTCATGTGTCAACATTGCTCAAGTTTTGCGACAGAACGTTTTTTTTCGGACCAGGATTTTGCTGCGTTTGAAAAAGCCTTTGAAAAAAAGTCTTTAGACGGCACTTTTATTCGTGTTGTAAATTCAAATCAGCTTTCGCAAAGTTCACAAGAAACTACATTTGAGTGTACATATTGTCATACCGATTGGGTATTGTCTGCACCAAATGGAGACTGGCAGGGTTTCTTTTTACCCAACGATCGACTTACAGAGTATGACGAATATGAATACGACTCTCCTAAAAACGACAATAATGTTTTTCGAGCAAACTTTAACGGGAATAAAGGAAATTGCGGTTGCTGTTTAGTATTTTTTCTTTTGTTTGTAGGAGCTCTTTTTTACGGAATATACAGCATATTCGATTTTATATTGGATTTGTTGTTTTGATCGTTATTTAATGAAGATATAGCAAGTAAATCCATATACTTCCACAACCGTTTGTAAAAAATAATTAACAAATATCTTTCTAAATAAAAGATTTTGCCTAATTTACAGTGCTGTTTTATATAAAAGCAATCCCACAATTGATCTTGTAGAATATAGCCAAAAAAACTCAATCAAGATTTAAAAGTAAACTAATTTAAAACCTTCATACAATATGAAAAAAACAATCCTATTAATTACACTTATATCATTTTTTATGGTAAGTTGCGGCGGTTCTATCGAAAGTGATGTTGCAAAACTAGTAGATTTACAATGCCAAGCAATGGGCTTACAAAAGAAAGCAATGGATGGTGATAAATCTGTAATGGAGCAAGGTAAAAAACTTGCAGAAGAAATGCAGGAATTGACCAAAGAATTCGAAAAAAAGTATGCTAATGATGAACAGAAAGAGGCATTTAAAAAAGCTGCTGAAAAGGCTATGAAAGAAGCAGATTGCCTTAAATAATATACACTATATTATAATATAAAACCCGCTAAACTTAAACGTTTAGCGGGTTTTATATGTTTTATAAGCTGTTTTTTTACTGATTGTAAGTAGAATTAGTTCATTTTAATTCAAGTTATAAATGTAATTTCCATGATACTATTATCAAAAAAGCAGCAAAATATTCTCATAAAAGAAAGATTTTATCTATTTTTAGATATTACTTTACGTGAAAAAGTATGTTTTATGTAATTATTTACAATTGATCTTAGAAGAGTATAGCCACAATGAACCCAAATCAAGATTTAAAAAGTAACCTAATTTAAACCCTTCATAGAACATGAAAAAAACAATTCTATTAGCAAGTATACTTGTATCATTTTTTATGACAAGTTGTGGCAATTCTATTAAAAGTGATGTAGCCAAGTTAACAGACATGCAATGCCAAATGATGAAATTAAAGGATAAAGCAATGGCTGGCGAAAAATCTGCAGAAGAAGAACTCAAAAAACTAGATGAAAAAATAATCGCTTTTAGTAAAGAATTGAAGGAAAAGCATTCTTCTGATGCACAAAAAAAGGAGTTTCAAGAAGCGCTAGATAAAGCTGTAAAAGAAAAAGGCTGCGCTAGTACTTTTGATACGGAAGTAAATCAAATCGCTGAAATGCAATGTCAAGGTATAAAACTATCGAAAAAAGCGATGGCAGGTGACAAAGATGCACAAGCTGAGCTTAAAGAATTAGGCGAAAAAATGATGGCTTTAGGGAAAGATCTTAAAGAAAAATACTACCCTACTAAAGAACAAAAAAAGAAATTTCAAGAAGCTTTAGATAAAGTTATGAAAGCAAAAGGTTGTGAATACTAATACTTCTTATAACTTTAATATGTAGTATTAAAAACTATACAATAAAAACCCGCTAAGCATATTAAGTTTAGCGGGTTTTCTGTGTTTAATAATCTACTTTTTTCAACTTTATTTTGATGTTTGTTTTATTGATTGTAAGTAGAATTTGTTCATTTTGAATTCAAGTTATAATTGTAATTTCCATGATACTATTATCAAAAAAGCAGCAAAATATTCTCATAAAAGAAAGATTTTATCTATTTTTAGATATTACTTTACGTGAAAAAGTATGTTTTATGTAATTATTTACAATTGATCTTAGAAGAATATAGCCACAATGAACCCAAATCAAGATTTAAAAGTAAACTAATTTAAACCCTTCATATAATATGAAAAAAACAATTCTATTCACAATCGCATTCGTATCATTTTTTATAGTAAGTTGCGGAACTCCTTTTGAAAATGATGTAAAAAAACTAGCAGATTTACAGTGTAAATTAGAGAAGCTAGAGAAAAAAGAAAAACCAGCCGCTGAAGATCTAAAGCTTATGAAAGAAACAGAAACTTTAGCCAAAAAAATTGTAGATAAGTACACTTCCGATGATGATCAAATGAAACTTTTAGAAGCTTTAGAGAAAGCTGTTAAAGAAATGGACTGCGATTAAACAACGTACTACATGAGTTATTGTATATAAAAAAAGCCTTCAAACGACTACAAGTTTAAAGGCTTTTTTTAGTTATATTTTTTTAAACGGTATCCTCCACATTTGCTTTAATCCATTGCAGGCAATCTTCAAAATTATCATAACAATCTTCTTCCGGAATTAAATCAGGAATGATATCTATTCGTTCCATCATGTAGCGTGGTTGTTTTGGAATGTTCACAAATAAAACTTTGCGATCTGCACTTTTTAAATCTACCAAAATATCTTCTAAAGTATAGAGTCCAGATTGATCAACATATTGCATTCTTCCCATTCTAATAATCACAGTTCGGGCTGTATCTGGCAATTGTTTTGCCAACGCTTGAATTTCACTCGTAGAACCAAAGAACAAAGGTCCTTTTATGTGTTTGATAAATACTTCTTCTTTTAAATTTTCAGGGAAATCAATTTCATCTTCCCAAGCTTCTTCACGCAAGGTTTTAATATCTGAACCTTTTGCGGTAATGTCTCCAATTTTCTTCATAAACATCAGCGAAGCAATCACCAATCCGATTCCTACAGCATAGATTAAATCCCAAAAAGTTGACAATCCAAGAACAATTAGCATAATTAATACTTCCGAACTTAGTCTTAAAGGTCCTAATTTAATGTCTTTTGGTAAACTTGGAATGGCTCTTAAACCTTTATAATCCATCACGCCAATTCCGACAGTTACTAAAATTCCTGCCAATACTGCTGCTGGAATTTTTGAAGCAACCGGACCTAATCCTAAGAGGATTATCAATAATAAAACACCGGCAATCATTCCTGAGAGTTTAGTTTTTCCTCCAGAATTGATATTCACTACCGTACGAATGGTTGCTCCTGCGCCTGGAATTCCTCCAAAAATAGCCGCAATAGAATTTCCAATTCCTTGTCCAACCAATTCTTTGTTTGGCTTGTGCTTCGTTTTGGTCATATTATCTGCTACAACACTCGTCAACAAGGAATCTATCGCACCTAAAAGTGCTAAAGTTAAGGCTGTAAATATATAAGGTGTGATAGTTCCGAAGCTAAATTCGGTAATAATTTCAAGGTTTGGCTTTGGGAAATTTCCTGTAATTTGGTCAATAGTTTGATAGTTTAGATTGAAAGCAAACGCAATTCCCGACATGACTACAAGTGCTACCAATGTACTCGGAACCGCTTTTGTAATCCGCTTGAAACCGTAAATAATGAAAATAGCTCCTAAAGCAAGTATTACTTCTAACCATAGTGATTTCTTTTTTATTGGATCACCTTCTTTGTTCTTCAAAAAACTATACTCAGCTGGATTTTTCAGTTCTTCAATAAGTTTAGTAACAGCACGCGGCATTACTTTTAGCGCACCAATAACTCCCGAAGCTTCGTTTTTTGCAAGTGTTTCTGATTCTCTTAAAATATCATTTTCCGTAATTTTTGAGCCGCGTTCCATGGTTACAGCAATATTTTCCAGCACCAAAATTCCTTCTTTCCGTTCTTCTTTTAAGATATTATCTAAAATAACTTCTTCGGCTCGCGGCCTAAATTTTTCTACGAAAGCTTCATCTTCTTTTGGATAATACCCTATAGATGGTAAAATTTGTGTGATTAATATAATGACACCAATGGCAGTCATAAACCCCGAAACAACAGGATATGGAATGTATTTTATATACTTTCCCAAACCAATAGCACCCAAGCCTATTTGCATTAATCCTGCTAATAAAAAAACGGTTAATATAGCTGGCAAAGCTTTTTTAGGATCTCCATCATTGGCTGCAACGATTCCTGCAATAACAATCATACTTACAGCAGTCATTGGTGCAGTTGGTCCAGAAATTTGCGTATTAGTTCCTCCAAATAAAGCAGCAAAAAAACTGATAAAGATAGCTCCGTACAATCCTGCAGTTGGCCCTAATCCTGAAGAAACTCCAAAAGCCAACGCTAATGGTAAAGCAACAATTCCTGCGGTAATTCCACCAAAAGCATCGCCTTTAATATTAGAAAATAATTTTTTCATAGTTGGTTTCTATATAACCTATACACAAATTGCATATAGTGATTGGTATTGTGGAATATGTGGGTTTCGTACCAAGTACGTAATTTTATTATAATTCGTTGACGTCTTCTGCAACTATCCAACCGATTTTTCCATCAATGAGTTGAATTTTTTTCCAGTTATCTACTGCATCCAACACTTGTACTTTGGTTCCTTCATGCAAAACAAACACGGCATCACTACGCAAGTTTGGTTCTGCTTTTACAGTGGTTTCTTTGGCAAATACAATAGCAGGACGATCTGCCTGTGATTTTCCATATTGTTGGTATGCAATAAAAACTGTTCCTAAGATAAAAAGGAATGCGATAAAACTGAGTAAAAAATAGATTCTTTTTTTCAAACTTTGATACGAAAATTGATATAATAGAAATGAAATTACACATAAAAACCCGCAAATCACTGCAATCCAAGCCCATTGATTGTATGTAAAAGTTCCTGTAATGCCATTTACAAATTTTGAAAGTTGTGTTTTTGGTAATGGCTCAATTGCATCAATAGTCATGTTTTTGGCATACGCCAGATTGTTTAAAACATCTTCATCTTTCGGCGAAAGCTGTAACGCTTTTTCAAAATAGTAAATACTAGGCGCAATCTCGTTACTTTTGTAGTATGCATTTCCAAGATTGTAATATACTGCTGTGGAATGATTTCCTGTTTCTAGGATCGCTTTGTATTGTGCAATGGCTTCAGAAAAGTTTCCTTCATTGTAGGCTTTATTTGCCGTTTCAAATATGGATGTATTTTCCTGTCCGAATACTAGTGTAAGACTAGAAATGAACACGAAAAATAGGTATGTTATCTTAGTTTTCATTTGTTATCTTATTTGTTTGTCAATTTGCGAAATGGTTTGAACAGATTTTTCGTAATCTTTAGTAATTGCAACGTTTGATGCTGGCGTATAGCGTGCAAATTCGCAACTTTCTAACAACGCAATGAAATCAGTAATGGTTTCGTCTTTCACCTTACGTTCTGCCAGTAATTGACTTATTTTTTCTTTACTAAATTCAGATGTTTCTATACTTAGTTTTGCGCGTAAGTAATTGTGCAACGCAGGTTCTAATACTTCATAGAATGCTTCTTTATCGTTTAATTTCTTTTTAGCTGCGGATAAGTATTTTTTCGCCAATCGGTTTGCAGCACGTGTTTTACTTCCTTGAATATCGCTGTCATACGCTCTCTTTTTTCTGCGTACAATTAATATAATCGGAATAAAGAAGAAAGGAACAAATAACAATCCGTAGAACAGATTTGATTTAAAGAAATCTGCTGTTTTCTTCGGTATTAAGTTTGCGTCCGTTTTTAAGAATCGGAATTGTGAACCTGTAGTGGTAATTGCTTGTTTTTGAGTTGAATTTTCATCCTTATTCGCATCAGCTGTAGCTGTATTTAAAGGACCTTCAACGACGTCAATAATAATTTCATTGGACGTTAAGGTTTTGTATTTTTCGTCTGAAGGATCAAAATACGAGAATGACACACTTGGAATTGGATATTTTCCTTTATACTGCGGCACCACTGTATAGCTGTCTGAAATTTTTCCTTGCATACCGCTAATTCGCGTTGTTACACGTTCCTTAAATTCTGGTTCGTATACTTCCAAAGAACTTGGTAATTTTAGTTTTGGCAGCTGAAATAGTTTTAAATTTCCTTTTCCAGATACTTCTACTTTTGCTTGAAGCGACTCGGTAGCATTTAACGAGTTTTTACTAGTCGTTACTGCAAAATTAAAATCGCCCACTGCGCCTGAAAAATCAGCAGGTTTTCCCGCTTTTGGCAATTCTTTTACATCTATGGTTCTACGTACAGATGATACTGTTTTATGAGCCGTTTCGTAACGTCTTCCAAATACATCTCTACGTCGTGTTGGCACAGAAACTTGCAAGTCAATTGAAAAGGGTTCTATTACCTGTTTTCCTATTTTTTGTGGATATAACACATAGCGATTTAGGATGACATACCTATATTGTTCGCCTTTGTAGAGCGTATTTTGAACACGACCTTGCGATTGCATGTTTTGACTCCAAAAGTTATTGAATGTTGGTTTTCCAAGTGGTTTGTAATCGTTTACATTAATTCCTGGCTTTACGTATAATTTGTACGTAACTGTAACAGGTTCGTTTAGGTACGGATCTCCTTTAGATACTTCTGTAATTAAGTGCAAACCTTCGGAAATTACAAAATCAGAATTGTTTCCGTTGCCAGACTGTGCAGTGGCTTTGGTAACCGTAACTTTTACAGGCAAGGTTTTATACGTTTGTCCATCAATTTCAACTTTTGCTTGTTTTATGGTAAACGTTCCTTCGGCTTTTGGCTGTAAAAAATAGGTGTATGTTCTTAGAAATGAACGTCTTCCATTATCCCAAACGTGACTCGTAGATTGAATAGGTCCGCCAACCACACGAAATCCAGTAAAATTTGGCGCGGTAAAATTGTCGCCGTCTTTGTCCATTTCAAAGTCTACTTTCAAACGCTCATTTACGCCCAATTTCTTTTTGCTCACTTTGGCTTCAAAAGTAGCTTGCGCGGCAACAACGCCTGCAAATAGCAAGAAAATGATAGTTGATATATGTACTTTTGTTTTCATCTGTCGCAACGAATTTTCAGTCGTTTTGTATTCTGTTTTTCTAATAATTACCAGTCTTTTTCAGCTTTTACTTTTACGCCTTTCGCCTTTTTCTCGTTCAGTTTGTCTTGTGTTTTCTTTTCAGCATTATTCATTGCTTGCAATAAGCTTTTTACTTGTTGTGGAGACAACTGATTTGGCTTTGGCTGTCGTTGTTGTTGCTTGTTTTTATCGTCTTTTTGGTCGGCTTCGTTTTTACCACTTTTATTGTCTTTCTTTTTCTTTTCTTTTTCCTTGTCGCCTTTACCGTCTTTGTTTTTGTCGTCTTTTCCGCCTTCGTCTTTCTCTTTATCGCCTTTGTCTTCGTTTTTATCTTTTTTATCTTTCTCGTCCTGATCTTTTTTATCTTTCTCTTTTTGATCTTCCTTCTTATCCTTGTCTTTCTTGTCTTTATCGTCTTCTTTCGGAGGATTTTTGTCTAACATATCTTTTGCTAACGCGAAATTGTAACGCGTTTCATCATCTGACGGATTGTTGCGCAATGCTTTTTTGTAGGCTGCTACTGCTTTTTCGTATTCTTTATTGTTCATGAATACATTGCCCATGTTGTGATATGCTTTGTGCTTCTCTACTTTGGTCGTTGCTACTTCAGAAGCTTGCTTGTATCGGTTAAACGCTTCTTCGTAACTTTCATTGTTATAGTAAACATTTCCTAAGTTGTACTTTGCAGCTACATTTTCGCCATCTTTAGAAATTGCTTTTCTATATTCTGCTTCCGCATTAATAAAACTACTGTCTTTTACCGCGTTATTAGCGGCATACGTATAGTTTTTTGAGTCTTTTTTGAATGCTTCATCCTCTTTTTTTTGTGCATACGACACAGAAACCGTGAGCAATACAAGCAATAGATATTTTACGTGTTTCATCTGTTAATATTTTTTATTTTTTTAAGTTCGAAGGAATTCGCAAAAAAACCATTATGGCTTATTTTAGGATCCTTTTTCATTAAATAAATTCAGTTTTTGTAACCATGCTGTTTTTCGTTCTAATAGAAAAACATCTAACAGTAATAAGAAGATTCCCAGTGCAAGAAACCATTGAAATTGGTCTTGGAATTCTGAGAATTTTTTTGCTTCAAATTCTGTTTTATTCATTGTTGATAGTTTGTCGGTTACAAATGCTACTGCTGCTTCTGTAATCGTTCCATCAATATATTCGCCTTCTCCTTCGGAAGCGATTTCTTTTAGTGTTTTTTCGTTTAGTCGGGTAATGACAACTTCGCCTTGTAAGTCGCGTTTGTACGATTCTACAATTCCGCGTCGTTTCAAAGGAATACGTCCACCTTTTGCTGTTCCTACGCCAATTGTATAGGTTTTTATGCCTTCTTTTGTGGCTTCTTCTGCCAATTGTCCTGCGCCACCTGTATGATCTTCTCCATCAGAAATAATGACCAAAACACGATTGGTTTGTTCTACATCGTCATAATAGGTTTTTGCCAAACGTATGGCATCATCAATCGCTGTTCCTTGTGATGATAACATATTTGTATCTAAATTTGACAAGAACATTTTTGCTGCCGAAAAATCGGTTGTAATTGGCAATTGCGGCACGGCTCTTCCCGCGTACGCGATAATTCCGATACGATCACTTCCCAAATTATTGATAATTTCAGAGACAATACGTTTTGCTTTGTCCAATCGGCTTGGTGAAATATCTTCCGCCAACATACTTTTAGATACATCTACGGCAAAGACAATATCGACGCCTTCACGTTTTACGGTTTCTAATTTTGTGCCAATTTTCGGATTTACCAAAGCAACTACTAACGAACCAATTGCCAAACACCAAATGGTGAGTTTTAAAATAGGTTTGAACGTAGATTTCTCTGGACTGAGTCGTTCCAAGAGTTGTTTGTTGGCAAATTTACGTTGTGCACTTCGTTTCCAGAGCTGCATAAGCACAAATACCAACACCACAATTGGGATGACGATGAGTAAGTAAAAATATTTTTTTTCTTCTAACATACGTTAATTTTCCATCAATTGGTTTGCAAATTTAGTGATGCGTTGCGTCACTTCTTGCGTTATTTTTTTATTTTCAATCCATGTATGCATATCTCCAAGATACTGCATCCCTAAATAGTTTGCACTTTCTGTAAAAGGCATTTGAAATCCTTTTTTTATTTCTTGATCTGAACCACAACTTAACATGCCCATTTTTTTTCCGCACAAGCGTCTTCCAATTTCTTTTTCTTGAAATAGAAAGTCCGATATTCTATCAAAAAACACTTTTAGTACGCCGCTCATGGTGTACCAATAAATTGGCGTTGCAAATACGAAGGTTTCATAGTTTGCTGTTATTTTTTTGAACAGCGCATTGAAATCGTCTTCGTTTTTTAATTCGTAATCAAAATGATTGATTGTATAGTCTTTCAAATCAATTACATCAAATTTTGTCAGTTTTTGAAGCTGAGAAACAATGGCATGTGTGTTTCCGTTACTTCACGAACTTCCAATAATTATGACACCTTTTGCACTCATTTTTATATAAAACTTCTAAATACCGTTTTGCGTAATAGGATTTCTATCAATAATAAAATTCCTGCAAAAAATACAAATATTCGGAATTTCTCTTCATAGTTTGTATATCGGAATTCTTCGATTTCTGTTTTTTCTAATTTGTTAATTTCTTCATAGATTCCTGCTAATTTTTTAGTATTGTCAGCTCTAAAATATTTTCCTCCAGTGGTTTTAGCAATTTCCTTTAATAGCTTTTCATCAATTTTCACTTGCATGCTTCTATATAAAAAGGTTCCATCAGGATTTATGGAAACTGGCGTGGAAGCCATTCCGTTGGTTCCAATTCCTATAGTATATGTTTTTATGCCATATTCTAGTGCTAATTCGGCTGCAATTTGCGGTTCAATGAATCCTGCATTGTTTTCACCATCTGTTAATAATATGATGACTTTGCTTTTGGCTTTGCTATCTTTTAAACGGTTTACCGAAGTTGCCAATCCCATTCCAATGGCAGTTCCACCAGTTAATTCGCCATGCTTGTATTTGATACTTTTTAGTGCATTTTGAATGATGTTTTTATCCGTTGTAATTGGCGTTTTGGTAAAACTTTCTCCTGCGTATACTACCAATCCAATTCGGTCACTTGGTCTTCCATCAATAAATTCGGATGCAACTCTTTTTAAAGCAATTAATCGATTTGGTTTTAAGTCTTTCGATAACATACTTGCCGAAACGTCGATTGCCATTACAATATCAATTCCTTTGTTGGTTTTGACTCTGGTTGATACTTCTTTCGTTTGCGGTCGTGCCAATGCTGTAATTAATGCTGCCAACGCTAACATGCGCAACGCAAAAAGTATTGGTTTTAGTTTTGGTAATATGCTTTGTTTTACTTTAAATCCTTGTATGCTTGACATTTTTACGTCTGCCAATTGCTTGGGTTTTTTCCATATATACCAAGCTATTGCTAAAGGAATAACCAATAGCAACCAAAATAATTGTGGATGTGCAAATGTATAATTATCTATCATTTTTCTTTTCTATTAGCGCGATAGAACTTAATATTCGATCAACAATTTTTTTTCCGTCTTCATCGTATTCTGTATACATCATTATCAATACTTGTACGCCACGTCCTTCTTCAAATATGTAGGCTTCATACGCTCTATCTTGTGTACTACTGAACGGACTTAGGTCATCGACAAAAATTCCTGATCCGTACATTTTGAGTCCTTTGATTCCTGTTGACGACTCGTATTCGTCATATTTTACAATGAGTTTTTTAGCGCCGTCTGCTTCTAATTTCTTTAGCATTTTTTCTGCAATGCCATCTAAAGTGATTTCTGGTTTTTGCTTAAATGTTGTGACTTCCAAGTCTACTGAAAATGGTGCTAAATGACTTTGATAGCTATATATTTCTGTTTCAGATGTTAATGGAATTGTATCTTTGACTTTTAGCGGTGTCATTCGTTTCAGCACTTTTGGAGTGGAAATGGTAAAGTCGGATGTTCCGTATTTACTCGTTACCCATTCATCTTCCAATAAATCGCTCATAGAATGTCCTACATACGTATTTTCTTTTACGTATTCTAAAGTTGCATATCCTATTAATCCACCAAAAGCGATAATCATTGCCACAACACCAATAACCGTGTTTCTGAAACGTTGTTTTTTACGTTGTTCTTCAATCAGTTTTAGTTTGTATTCTTCGTCTTTTCGCAATTCTTCATCTGAGATTTCAGGAATTGCATCTTTGGTTTCAACAACAATGTTTTCTACCAAATTACGATCGGCTTTGATGATATTGTCATCAGGTTTAGATTTTGCAAATTTTACCAAATCGGCCGTTTGCAATACATTTTTTAGATTTTTGATAGTATCATCTTTTAAATCTAAATAACCTGCATTTTTTTGTGCTTCTATTTTACGAATGAGTTCGGCAGTTGTACTTTCCAAAGCATCAATTCGTACTTCTTCTTCTATGTATTGACGCACAATATTTGTGAGTTCTGAATAGTAATCTTTGTATTCTGAATTTAGTAATAGTTTCGATTTGTCTAATTCATTTAATTGTAATAAAGCACGATCGTACGGAGGAATTTCCGCTTTTTTCTTTTTCTTCTTTTTTGCTTTCAGTTGAAAAACAAAGAAGTAGAAATATGCACCAAATAGCGCCAATAATCCTAAAACGATTAAAAGGTAAATCCACCACGTACTACTCGCTTTTTCGACCGCCGTTATTTTTTTGATGTCAAACATTTTCTGCTTGAGCGTATCTACGACCACATCCGCCACAGCGACACGAATAGAATCGGTAAAATATGGCTTGTTGTTAATGAGTATTTTTTGCTTTGGAATGAAATACGTGCCGGAGTCAAATTGCGTAACACCGTATTTTTTGATGAGACTGTATTTTGCATTTTTCTTTACAGTATCGGTTTTGTAGGCTTCCAATAGTTCCAATGGCATAAAGCTATTGTTGGCTTCCGGAAAAACTACCGTAGCCGAAGTATCTGCTTCTACTTGAATAGAAAGCTTGATTTCTTCACCAATTTTTATGTGTGTTGAATCGACAACGGCTTCCACTTTTTGTGCAGATGCTATTGTGGTGAATAGAAAAAAGAAAAGCATCCAAAAAGTACACATTCGCAATGATGCTTTTGCAACTTTGGATCGTTGTAATTTTTCATTCATAATTCTTACTTCTTTATTCATAATTCGCTTTAGCCTCTTCTTTTAAAATAGCCAAGTAGTTTTTTTACATAGCTTTCGTCTACGCTTGCACTAATGGTACCTGCGCCGCTTCTTGAAAATAATTCTTGGAAGTATTTTACTTTGCCTCTGTAATATTTTGTGTAATTGTTTCTGACCGTTTTTGAACCTGTATTGACCAACATGGTTTCACCTGTTTCGCTATCGAGCATTTGTACGATTCCTAAGTTTGGAATGGTTTCTTCGCGTTCGTCATAGATACGAATTCCTGTTAAATCGTGCTTTTTTGCTGCAATTTTCAGCGTTTGTTCGTATTCATCTGCAATAAAATCTGAAAGAATAAAGACAATTGCCTTTTTCTTCATAACGCTTGATAAGAATTTTAATGCTTGCGAAACGTCTGTTTGTGTACTTTTTGGTTTAAACTCTAATAGTTCGCGAATAATACGCAATACATGCGATTTTCCTTTTTTCGGTGGAATGAACAATTCGATATCGTCTGAAAATAGAATCAATCCGACTTTATCATTGTTCTGCATTGCAGAGAAAGCAAGTGTTGCCGAAATTTCCGTGATGGTTTCGTTTTTAAATTGCGAATTTGTTCCAAAAAGTTCAGATCCAGAAATATCTACCATTAACATCATGGTGAGTTCGCGTTCTTCCTCAAATACTTTTATATAAGGTTCATTGTAGCGTGCCGTTACATTCCAATCAATATTTCGTACATCATCACCAAATTGATACTGACGCACTTCGCTAAACGTCATTCCACGACCTTTGAAAGTAGAGTGATATTCTCCTCCAAAAATATGATCGCTCAGTCGGCGCGTTTTAATTTCTATTTTCCGTACTTTTTTAAGTAACTCTTTCGTATCCATTTTTTCAGTATGCAGTGTTCAGTATTAAGTATACAGTGAACGGTAAACAGTTTTTAGTTCGTTTATAAAGTAGTTACAATTGTTATTTGATAGAAAACTCATAACTCACTACTCATAACTCACAACTTTTTAAGGTACTTCAATTTCGTTTACAATCTTGTTGATGATTTCTTCGGAAGTAATGTTTTCGGCTTCTGCTTCATAGGTAATTCCGATTCTGTGGCGCAATACATCGTGTACAACAGCACGTACATCTTCTGGGATTACGTAACCTCTTCGTTTGATGAATGCAAAACATTTAGCAGCATTTGCTAGGTTGATACTTCCACGAGGCGACGCTCCAAAACTGATTAATGGTTTTAAGTCTTCTAATTTGTATTTTTCTGGATAACGTGTAGCAAAGATGATATCTAAAATATATCTTTCAATTTTTTCGTCCATGTACACATCTTTTACCGCTTCTTGCGCTTTTAAGATTTGTGCTACAGAAACGACAGGGTTTACTTTTTCAAAGCTTCCTTTTAAATTGGCACGCATGATGATTTGTTCTTCATCCATTTTAGGATAATCGATCACAACTTTCAACATAAAACGATCCACTTGAGCTTCTGGCAACGGATACGTTCCTTCTTGTTCTACAGGGTTTTGTGTTGCCATTACTAAGAAAGGTTTATCCAATATAAACGTTTCATCACCAATGGTTACTTGCTTTTCCTGCATCGCTTCTAACAGAGCCGATTGCACTTTAGCTGGTGCACGGTTGATCTCATCTGCCAAGACAAAATTTGCAAAAATAGGTCCTTTACGAATAGAGAAATCATTCTCTTTCATGTTGTAAATCATGGTTCCTACAACATCTGCCGGAAGTAAATCGGGCGTAAACTGAATTCTGCTAAAACTCCCTTGCACAGCTTTACTTAACGTGTTAATTGCTAATGTTTTTGCCAATCCGGGAACACCTTCTAATAAGATGTGTCCTTTTCCAAGCAAACCAATTAACAAACGTTCTACCATGTGCTTTTGTCCAACGATTACTTTGTTGATTTCCATCGTAAGTAAATCGATAAAGGCACTTTCTTTTTCAATTTTTTCGTTAATAGCTCTAATATCTATTGTCTCTTCCATTTAGGTACTTTTTTGAGGCGTGAATTTACTAATCACATTTGAACGATGCAAATTGTTAAAATTATTCGTTTATTGCTGTTAATAATTGGTTAAAATATTTAGGATATTTATATATTGAAGCCTTTAAAACTCAAAAGTACGGAAGATCAATGAAGATCTCCTTTTTTTGTTGATAACTTAAAGCCTTACAGTTGCTTCGTTCACAGATTGTATTGCTTTTTTTTGAATTGGAATTTATGGAATTATCAGTACTGGATTACAGCCTTATTTTTGGATTTTTTGCGATTGTTTTAGGAATTGGAATTTATGTTTCAAAAACTTCTGGGAAAAATAGTACCGAATATTTTTTATCGGGACGAAATATGCCTTGGTGGATTTTAGGAGTTTCCATGGTTGCTACTACTTTTTCAACCGATACGCCAAACTTTGTGACAGATATTGTTCGTAAAGATGGTGTTTCTTCCAATTGGCAATGGTGGGCTTTTTTAATTACAGGATTGTTGACCGTTTTTGTGTATGCAAAATTGTGGCGGAAATCAAATGTTAAAACAGATATTGAATTTTACGAATTGCGCTATGGCGGAAAACCTGCAAAATTTCTTAGAGGATTTCGTGCAGTTTATTTAGGCGTTGTCTTTAACATATTTGCAATGGCTGGAGTTACACTTGCTGCCATAAAAATTGGTGGCGTTATGTTAGGATTACAACCTTGGGAAACCATATTATACGCAGGAACTATAACTGTAGTCTTTAGTGCAATTGGTGGGTTTAAAGGTGTAATTTACACAGATTTTCTATTATTTTTTGTAGCAATGGCTGGTGCTATTGGTGCTGCATATTACTCAGTAAACTTAGTTGGTGGATTAGATGTTTTAATTACACATGAAAATGTAGTTGATAAACTTAATATTTTACCTGATTTTAATGATAAAAAAGCACTTATTACCTTGCTAGTAATTCCACTTGCCGTACAATGGTGGAGTTCATGGTTTCCAGGAGCAGAACCTGGTGGTGGTGGTTATATTGCACAACGAATGTTAGCAGCCAAAGACGAAAATCATGCTATTGGTGCAACTTTCTTCTTTAATATTATGCATTACGCTTTGCGTCCGTGGCCATGGATTATAGTTGCTTTAGCTTCTTTAATTGTTTTTCCAAATATTGCGAGTATTCAAGAAGCATTTCCAAATATTCCTGCCAATAAATTAGGACACGATTTAGCATATTCTGCCATGTTAACCAAATTGCCAAGCGGATTGTTAGGTTTGGTATTGGCTTCTTTGATAGCTGCGTACATGTCTACCATTTCAACACACTTAAATTGGGGTTCCTCTTATATTGTGAATGATTTTTACAAACAAACAATTAATAAAAATGCTTCCGAAAAAGAATTGGTGAATGTGGGGCGAATTTCTACCGTGGTTTTGATGATTTTTAGTGCGATTTTTGCGTTGTTTCTACAAAATGCCAAACAACTTTTTGATATTATTATCATGTTTGGAGCAGGAACTGGATTGATTTTTATTTTACGATGGTTTTGGTGGCGAATTAATGCTTGGAGTGAAATATCAGCTATGATTGCTTCTGGAATTATTTCTATTTTATTTAAATTGACTGTTGTGGGCGAAATTATGTTTACACATACAAAGGAAGTCACAGAAAAAGTTATTATTGATTGGATACCAAATCACATACAATTTTGGATACCAAATTATGAAGAATCTCCTTTAATACTTTCTATTACCAAAAACGAAACTGTAATCGGCTGGATGCCAGAATATATGCAATTCCCATTAGTTGTTCTGATTACAACTATTATTTGGGTTTCAGTTACTTTTATGACACAACCTGAAACGAAAGAAACCTTATTCAATTTTTATAAAAAAATACAACCTGGCGGACCAGGCTGGAATAAAACAATTGCAGAAGCGAAAGCTGATAATGTAGAAATTGTAACGGATAAAGAACCTTGGAATCTTCCTTCGGGAATTTTAGCCATGTTGGTGGCAATGATTTTTATTTACAGTATTATGTTTGCTACAGGCTATTGGATTTATGGAAAAACGACTTTAGCACTAAGTTTAACAGTTGTTGCCATTACTTCAGGTTTTATTTTAACACGACTTTGGAAGAAAATTAGAACGTCGGTTTTTTAATTTAGACTTCTTAGACCTGATTAGATCGTTAGATTTTTAGACTTGCTTTGCTTCGACAGACTTAGCAAAAGTGCTTTTAGTATCGCTTTCGCTATTGGTATTTTGGCAGTTATGTTTGAAACGGATTTGATACATTGATTTTTAACTTATTTATATCTCGTCACACTGAACTTGACTCAGTGTCACAAAACTAGCATCCTTATTATCATGAGAAGTTGAATCAAGTTCAGCTTGACGTACGAAATAGATTCCTGCCTGCGCAGGAATGACAACGCAAAAAATCAAAAAAATCTAAGAATCTAACATTCCAATAATCTAAATTGTCTGAAACAAATTCGTATTTTTACGATAAAATAATTAGACTTTGAAATCAGAATATTCAAGAATTATAGCAGGAACGATGACCTGGGGAATTTGGGGGAAACAACTCACTACTTCTCAAATGATTGACCTAATGCATCATTGTAAAAATGCAGGAGTTACCACGTTTGATCACGCAGATATTTACGGTGGTTATACTACGGAAGCCGATTTTGGAAACGCATTCGCGCAAAGCGGAATTAATCGCGAAAGCATCGAAATTATTTCAAAATGTGGTATTCAGCATGAAGCGGAAAATCGTCAAAATAAAATTAAACATTACGATTATTCTTCGGAATATATTATTTGGTCTGCCGAAACTTCACTTCAACATTTACAAACCGAATATTTAGATTTGTTATTGTTGCACAGACCAAGTCCGTTGATGCATCCTGATGAAGTTGCCAAAGCGATTGATCAGTTGAAAACACAAGGAAAAATTAAAAATTTTGGCGTTTCTAACTTTACGCCATCACAAATGGAAATGATCGGCACAAAGAATGATATTTCTGCCAATCAGATTCAGTTTTCATTGACCGATTTTGACGCTATGCATAATGGAACGCTCGATTATATGATTACAAATTCTATTTTACCAATGGCGTGGCAACCGTTGGGAAGTGTGTTTCGAGAACAGAATGAGCAAATCTCAAGAATTCATAAAGCATTAGACAATCTTACAGAAAAGTACAATGCAACCAAAGATCAATTGGTGTTGGCTTGGATTTTAAAACATCCTTCAAATGTGCATCCTGTGATTGGAACCACAACGCCTGAACGGATTACAAACGCTGCCAAAGCAACAGAAATTGATTTGTCTTTGGAAGATTGGTTTACGCTTTTGGTGGAAAGTCAAGGACATAAAGTTCCGTGATTTTTAGTATTGAGGTTTTGGATATTAGTATTGAGTTTAATTAAATAGATTCCCGTTTGCACGGGAACAGCTAAAGCAGATGAAAAAAACAGCATTTATTACAGGTGCCACAAGCGGAATTGGACGCGAGATTGCACGCGAATTTGCAAAACATCAATTACGTTTGATTCTTTGCGGACGTAGACAAGAACGTTTGGATGAATTACAAACAGAATTGAGTGCCCACACAGAAGTTCACACATTAACTTTTGATGTGCGTGACAAGGAAAAAGTAGCTGCCGCAGTTGCTTCGTTACCTGCGGATTTTCAAACAATTGACATCTTAATTAATAATGCGGGAAATGCACACGGTTTAGATTCAATTCAAAACGGAAGTTTAGACGATTGGGACGCCATGTTAGATATTAACGTAAAAGGATTATTGTATGTGAGCAACGCCATTATTCCGCAAATGGTGGAAAGAAATGCAGGGCAAATTCTCAATATTGGTTCTACCGCAGGAAAAGAAGTATATCCGAACGGAAATGTATATTGTGCCAGCAAACATGCAGTTGACGCACTGAATCAAGGAATGCGATTGGATTTGAATGCACACGGAATTCGCGTTGGCGCCATAAATCCTGGATTGGTAGAAACCGAGTTTAGTGATGTTCGTTTTAAAGGAGATACCGAACGCGCCGAGAAAGTGTATCAAGGTTTTCAACCCTTAACTCCAAAAGATGTTGCCGAAATCGCATGTTTTGTGGTATCTCGACCTGCACATGTGAATATTGCCGATTTATTAGTGATGTGTACCGCACAAGCTTCGAGTACGATTGTAAAGAAATCGAATTAGGAGATTTTCCAAAAAATAAAAAAGCTTCTCAAAATTGAGAAGCTTTTTGTTTATCTTTCACTTAATTACGTTTCTATACAGAAAGAGGCTTGATTAAGCATTACTTTACAAAAATAGTAAATTTATCTACCATAACAAAATAAACTGACATTTGAAATATTTAAAATTAGAGAAGTTTTTATCTCAACCTAGATTAAATAGATTTTTAATTGCTACAGGAAACTCCAAAACAAAGGCTCAGAAATTATATAGAATTAATTTACGCGTTGCACAGGCATTTTATCCAATATTGAATCTCTTTGAAATTTTTCTCAGGAATGCTATGAATGAACAAATAGCTTCTCATTTTGTAGATTCCAATTGGGTTATTACTGAAAAAAATGGATTTATGAGTGATAATTCCCTTCGTAGTTCAAGATATTTTCTTAAGAATTCAATTATTAAATCAGAGCAAAAAATAAGAAGAATGGGAAGAACTATAACATCTGGAAAAGTAATTGCAGAACAATCTTTCGCATTTTGGACAAGCCTTTTCGATAGGCATCATTACAGACTTTTGAGAGGTTCTATAATTCATTGTTTTCCCAATAAGCCACCTAATGCAAACAGAAATATTATTAATCAAAAGTTAAATAATATTCGAGAGTTTAGAAATCGTATTTATCATAACGAACCTATTTGCTTTACTGGAAATATAATTACTTTTTCCGAAGCTATTACTATTAAAAATGAAATTTACGAATTACTTGAGTGGATGGATTTTGACCTAGTATCATACGTAAGTTATTTTGATTCCATTGATGTTAAGACCGATAAGTTAAATAATTTATGAAAGAAGAATTGTATCAATCATGGCTAAATTTAACATCGAAATATACCGATGATGAATTGCTATTGAATCAACTTTGGAAAGAAATCAAACAACAGTATACTACAAAAAAGCGTCATTATCACAATTTAATTCACCTTGATTATATGTTGCAACTCGCTTCAAACGATCAAGCTGATTTGAATGATTATGATACCTTACAATTCGCTATTTGGTATCACGATAGTATCTACAATGCCACTAAAAGTAACAATGAAGTAAAAAGTGCTGAATTCGCACAAAAACGACTTAAAAAGTTACAAATTGATCCAAAAAAGGCGGAAAATTGTACAAATTTGATCATTTCTACAAAAAAACACGAAATCTTAAACACTCAAAATCAAGATAATGCCTATCTTTTGGACTGGGATTTGGCAATTTTAGGAACAACTTGGGAAAGTTACCTCACATATACTCAAAACATTCGCAAGGAATACTCCATGTTTCCCGATTTTATGTACAAAAAAGGAAGAAAGAAAGTATTGCAGCATTTTCTAACACGTCCACGAATTTATTACACCGAAAAGTATTTCGATTTATGGGAAACCATCGCTAGAGAAAACATTCAAAAAGAACTCACCTTACTATGATTAATAAACGCCTTTTGATTAAAAACTTACTCGCTCATAACGATGAGAATAGTTTTTATGATAAAAAGCGAAAGTTGAATATTGGCGAAAAAGAAGGAAAAGCAAAGTTTTTGAAACATATTTG
>NZ_JBGCDL010000340.1:0-6110 GCF_045105435.1 Kordia sp.
AAAAATAATTAGGTTACAAGTATGCTTCTTTTCTATACTATTGATCGTAAAAACTGATCAAATTGAAACTTTTTTCAAGTCTTATTTATTGATTTTTTAAATTTTAACACTTAAAAATAAATTATAATAAATTGATTATTAGATTTTTAATCTAAAATCGTTAATTTTATTAAGATTAAGTCTAAATAAACTTTGTAAAAACAAAAAGCTATAATATATTTGTCAAAACAAAATCGTAATACTAAATATAAAACCAAAAATGAAAAAAATAATCGTAGGAGTATTGGCAATATCTAGCTTCGTTTTTACAGCATGTTCAAGTGATGATGATGGAACAACTCCAACAGACACAAATGAAGTAATCGCACCTGCAACATACACATTTAGTAGAAATGGAAATGCTACAGTAAGTTATAGCGGACAAACCACTAGAATCCAAATGGGAGAAGAATTTATTACTGCATTAAAAGACAACTCAACAACTGAAGGAGCATTGGATGGAATGTTTGCACACGTGGAAGGAAACAATGATTTCAGTGACGCAGATTTGAATGCTTCCGATAAAAGTATTCGTAGCAAAACGGCAGCTTCATCAGATTATTTTTCAGCAAATACAACCGACGCAAACGCAATCAAAGCAGATTTCGATTCGTGGATTGCAGCACAAGTATCCGAAGTATTTCCTGCTTGGACAAACATTGCGACTGCCGGAAATGCAGGACAATTACAAGAAGCAGGTGGTGGAGCTACACGTTATATTAGTGGTAAAGGATTGGAATACAATCAAGCCATAAACAAAGGGTTAATTGGTGCTTTAATGGTTGATCAAATACTAAACAATTATTTAAGCATATCCGTTTTAGACGCAGGAACCAACAGAACTGACAACGATGCAGAAATTGTAGCAGAAGGAAAAAGTTACACAAACATGGAACACAAATGGGATGAAGCATTCGGTTACCTTTACGGAACGGACAATGCAACTGCGCCAATCTTAAACGAAGATAATTTCCTAAACAAATACTTGTCAAGAGTAGAAAATGATGCCGACTTTGCAGGAATTGCTTCAGAAATATACGAAGCTTTCAAACTTGGTAGAGCTGCCATTGTAGAAAAAAACTATACTGTTCGTGACCAACAAGCAAACATCATTCGTGAAAAAATATCAGAAGTAATTGCCATCAGAGCAGTTTATTATCTACAACAAGCTAAAGCAACGATCGGAATTGACAATGCAAGTGCTTTTCACGATTTATCAGAAGGATTCGGATTTATCTACAGTTTACAATTCACGCGTAAGCCAGGTACAAATGCACCATATTTTACAAAATCAGAAGTAGATGCATTTATTGATCAATTAATGGTAGGAAACGGATTTTGGGATGTAACACCTGTAACTTTAGATACAATTTCTGACGAAATATCAGCAGAATTCAACTTCACAACTGCACAAGCAGGAAGCTAAAAAAATTATTTAGAATTAATATAAAAAAGTAGTAAATGCATTAGGATAACACTTGCTACTTTTTTACTTTTGCAACGTTTATTTAGAATAAATAGAAATAAGAAATGATAAAGAAAATTTTCCCATTAGTAGTATTAGCCCTATTTATTGCAGCCTGTAGTTCAAGTGACGATTCGTCAGATTCAAATGGTGGCGGAAACGAAACAGCTTTTGACAGAGCCGCTATGTTGCGAAATGTGGCAGACAATATCATCATTCCTTCGTATCAAGCATTAAATGTAGATTTAGAAGCACTTGTTACAGCAAAAGACAACTTTCTAACAACGCCAAATCTTGCAAATCTTGAAACACTTCGTGCTGCTTGGTTAACAGCTTATAAAGCTTGGCAACATGTGGAAGCGTTCAATATTGGACAAGCTGAACAAACGTTGTATTATTTTCAAATGAACACCTATCCTGTAAATACGACCGATATAGAAAACAACATTGCAAGCGGAAGTTACGACTTAACTAGTACCAATAACAATGATGCAGTTGGTTTTCCTGCTTTAGACTATATGTTATACGGTTTAGAAACAACTGATACGGCAATAGTTGCAAAATTTGATACAAATGCAACAGCTGCTAAATACAAAACCTATCTTTCTGATGTAGTTGATCAAATGCAAATGTTAACACAAACAATCTTAAACGATTGGACAAATACTTACAGAACTACATTTGTAGCAAGTACAGCAAATACAGCTACAAGCGCCACAAATAAATTCATCAACGACTTTATTTTTTACTACGAAAAAGGATTAAGAGCGAATAAAATTGGAATTCCTGCCGGGAACTTCTCTGCAACACCTTTACCAGATAGAGTAGAAGCCTATTACAATCAAGAAGTATCAAAAGAATTGGCGTTAGCAGCATTAACTGCGGTAAAAAATATTTTTAACGGAACTCAATTTGGCGGAAGCGCTTCAGGCGAAAGCTTCAATACGTATTTAGCTTCTTTAGACAGAACCGATTTGGCAACAGCTATCAACAATCAGTTCAATACAGCTCGTGGAAAAATTCAAGAATTAAACGCAAACTTTGCGACACAAATAAATACAGATAATACCAAAATGACAGAAGCGTATGATGCGCTACAAGCAGCTGTTGTTTTGTTAAAAGTAGACATGCTTCAAGCATTCAATATCAGTGTAGATTACAATGATGCAGATGGCGACTAAATAGCCAAAATTACTCGTAATACAAAGGTTGTCGTAAGCGGGCAACCTTTTTTTGTGCGATAGTTAATGACTTCACGGAAACTCCAAGAAGTATTCAGAAGAAACTATAAAAAGTATTTCGACACAAGTGTTGGAATATCTAAATTTCGATTATCGAGTGAATCGATTCAAAACATACCTAAATCAGCAAACCAACGCAGCGCCATTGGCAGTTTTTCGTATTGGTTTCGGATTGATGATGTTGTACGGAATCATTCGTTTTTGGGCACACGGTTGGATAGAAAGTATTTACCTCGAACCAAAATTCCATTTCTCATATTACGGTTTTGAATGGGTAAAGCCAATCGGAAACTATACATATCTCATCTTTATCATTTGCGGATTAGCGGCTTTCTTTGTCGCACTAGGACTCAAATACAGATTGGCAATTATCACGTTCTTTCTGAGTTTTACGTATATCGAATTGATGGACAAAACAAGCTATCTCAATCATTACTACTTTATCAGTATTTTGAGTTTTTTGATGATTTTCCTTCCGGCGAATGCTACATTTTCCATGGACAATCTTTTGCGAAAAAGAAGCTATGCGAAAATTCCAAATTGGACCATTGATAGCATCAAACTATTACTAGGAATTGTCTATTTCTATGCAGGTTTGGCAAAAATAAACTCCGATTGGCTCTTAGAAGCGCAACCATTAAAAATTTGGCTGCCATCAAAATTCGATCTGCCACTCATCGGAAAAACAGTCATGCAACAAGATTGGTTTCACTATGCCATGAGTTGGTCGGGAATGCTCTACGATTTGTGCATTCCGTTTTTATTACTCTACAAACGAACGCGCATAATAGCTTTCATATTAGTCGTGTTTTTCCATGTATTCACACGCGTTTTATTTCCTATCGGAATGTTTCCTTTTGTGATGATTGTGGGAACATTGATCTTTTTTGAAGCCGATTTCCACCTAAAAATTATTGCTTTCATCAAAAAAATCATCAGCAAATTTAAAACGATCAACACAAAAAGAGTAGAAAAATTTCAAGTATATCACATACGTTTCAAATCGTTAATAATTCCTGTGATCATTACATTTTTTGCTATTCAATTATTACTTCCATTCAGATATGTGCTCTATCCTGGAAATGTATTTTGGACAGAACAAGGTTATCGATTTTCTTGGCGCGTCATGCTCATGGAAAAAGCAGGCTTATCCACTTTTAAAATTGTAGATGGAGCAACTAAAAACTTTTTCTACGTAAATAACAGTGATTTTTTGACAGAATTTCAAGAGAAACAAATGAGTTTTCAACCTGATTTCATCTTGGAATATGCACACTATTTAGGCGATCATTTCACGAGTCAAGGACACAAAAATGTAGAAGTATATGTAGACAGCAATGTTGCACTTAACGGACGAATGAGCCGAATATATATAGACAAAACCGTTGATTTATATCAGCAAAAAGAATCATTCAGACACAAAAACTGGATTGTACCATTTAAAGAACAATGATATATAATGAGGTCAAGTTATTCATAAATGTGTCATATCGAGCGCAGCCGAGATAACTAAAGAACTCAGGTCATCAAAATAAAAGTAAATAGAAATGAATTTAAAGAATTTTAGCATCCTAACTTTACTTTGTTTATTCAGCATTTCCCTAGCTGCACAGCAAAAAATTTCTGGAAAGGTAACTTCGGCAGAAAACAACAAACCGATTGCAAATGTTGATATTTATGATCAAGGTTCAGGAAAATTGACAACAACGAATGAAACTGGTTATTATGAATTTACCACAGAAGAAAAACAGTTGAAAATTGTCTTTTTCTCGTTTGAATATGAAGTGTTGGAAAAGCAACTTTTGGTTGACAAAAAAACGATACTAAATGTGGTTTTAAAGCCTTTGGGCGAACAACTATCGGAAGTACAATTGAATGTTAGAAAGACAAAAATATTCGCGCTAAAGCGATTAAAAGATGTTGAAGAAACGGCAATTTACGCAGGAAAAAAGACCGAAGTAGTTTTGGTAGAACAATCCATGGCAAACTTGGCTTCCAACAATGCGCGCCAAATATACAGTCAAGTTGTGGGTTTAAATATTTACCAAAATGACGATGCAGGATTGCAATTAAATATTGGTGGACGCGGTTTAGATCCTAACAGAACGGCAAACTTTAACACACGTCAAAACGGTTATGATATTAGCGCGGATGTGTTAGGATATCCTGAAAGTTATTATTCGCCTGCGGCGGAAGGTTTACAGGAAATTCAAATCATTCGTGGTGCGGCTTCCTTACAATACGGAACGCAATTTGGCGGTTTGGTTAACTTTGTGATGAAGAAACCAAATAAAGCAAAACCATTTGAGTTTATTACGCGAAATACGATCGGAAGTAACAATTTATACACCAACTTTACGAGTGTAAGCGGAACGACAGGGAAATTCAGTTACTATTCGTTTTTCAACTATAAAAAAGGTGACGGATTTCGTCCAAACTCAGAATTTGAAAGCAAAAATGCCTATGCACATATTGGCTATCAATTCAATGAACGCACGAAGTTAGAAGCAGAAGTTACGTACTTACGTTATTTGGCAAAGCAAGCTGGCGGATTAACAGACCAAATGTTTGCAGAAAACCCGTTTCAAAGTAACAGAGAACGCAATTGGTTTCAAATTGATTGGTTATTGTACAATATAAAATTTGCACATAAATTCTCGGACGACACCAACTTTACATTCAATGCGTTTGGTTTAAATGCTTCGCGAAATGCGTTGGGTTTCAGAACAAATCGTGTCAATCAAGTGGATCCAGGAAGTGAACGCGATTTAATAAAAGGCGACTTTAATAACTTCGGATTTGAAGCACGTTTGTTAAGTAACTACGAAGTATTTGGGAAAAAATCTACGTTTTTAATTGGTTCAAAATTTTACAAAGCAGACAACACAAGTGCGCAAGGTCCAGGTTCAACAGGAAGCGATCCGAATTTTGAATTTCAAACGGCAGACTTTCCAAACTATCAGAATCAATCCGCGTATGAGTATCCGAATTTGAATGTAGCTGTTTTTGGTGAGAATATTTTCTATGTGAATGAAAAACTATCGATCACACCAGGTTTCCGATTTGAACATATCAAAACAGAAAGTGCCGGATTTTTCAAGCGAATTAACTTAGATGGCGCCGGAAACGTCATTTTAAACGAAACAGTTGACAATAGCGAAGTGCGTGAACGTTCGTTTGTGCTTTTCGGATTGGGCGCAAGTTACAAACCATCGGATGCATTAGAAATCTATGGAAATGTATCACAAAATTACCGTTCAGTTACGTTTACAGATATCAGTATCATCAATCCAGCATTTGCGATAAGTCCAACGATTGATGATGAAAAAGGAATGACAATCGATTTTGGATTGCGCGGAAATTAC
>NZ_JBGCDL010000341.1:0-2843 GCF_045105435.1 Kordia sp.
AAAAACAGTAGGTTATATGCAATTACTTATGCAAGAGCAAGGTATTATTTCTAGTGATACATTATCTGAAAAAGAAATCTTAAGAAAAGATTACATTAAAAAATATAAAGAATATAAACTAAAGCTTAAAGATTATGAAGAACTCGATATTCCTAGTAATATTCCATCTTGGGGAATCATGATTTCCAGATTAAATAATAATTTTTTTCAAAAACATAAAAAAAGACCTGCTGACAAATTAGACAACATTCTACAATCTACTAACAAAAGTAAATTTGTTTTTAGTGTTCCAGATGAACACTACCATAGCATAAAAATTAATAAATACGATTCACAATTTTTCAAAAAAATTATATGGGAATTATATGGAGAGAGTTTTAATACTTTAACAAAGGAGAGAAATAAATCATCATTAAGTAAACGTCTACAACGCTTTTTATACAGCCCTTTATTCTTAATGAATTTCAACTCAAAGAAATTTATTGACGATTATGAAATAGATAAAAATTACCTAGTAAGCGGTTGGAAGTATCCTAAAAAAATTACACAAATTGCCTTCACATCTATTACTTTTATTTTTATTTATTTTTGTTACATATTAAGAAGTAATTATGAATTCATTGAATGGAATTCCATAGTTACTAAAAACATATCGTTACCCTTGCAAGAGGTCTTACCTTGTGTTTTATTTATAATATCTGTCAGTTTTTATCTAGTTTGGTTAACAAGATATGTTCTGAATCTAAAATTATTGGTATACGGAAAACATTCTATTGATAGCTATTGTTGGAATTTCTTTCTTTTCCGGGTTCAACTGCTAAATTCTAAAGGAATTATACCAATATTTTTTTCAAGAAGTTTTTTACGTTTTTTTAAAACAAATTTATTAATCAGACAGTATGAAGGATATGATATTAAAAATAATATTTTTAGTGATAACAAAAAGATAACCTCGAAAGTTATTAAAGAATATTGGAAAAAACTTACAAATTATCAAAGATTCACTACTGAGGAGAGACTTGAAATTCACAAAGAAATCGTTAAACACTATAAGAAACTCAGAGAAAGTAATAGCTTAAGTTCATAATAAATTATATACTTTATTAATACAATACATCAAAACCTAAACAAACCACATTAGAGTAAATTTTCATCAGCGAAACTAAAATACTCTTTTTCTGTGATAATTAAATGATCTAATACTTTTATATCTAAATTTTGTGCGCCTAAGCTTAATTTTTTTGTGATTGCTTTGTCTGCCGCACTTGCTTTTAAAGTTCCCGACGGATGATTATGTGCCAATATAACAGCTACAGCGCCAACTTCTAAAGCTGTTTTTAATACCAAACGAATGTCTACCAATGTTCCTGTAATGCCGCCTTTACTTAAGCGTAATTTTTTGAGCACTTTGTTGGAATTGTTCAAATAGAGAATCCAGAATTCTTCGTGTGGCAATTCGCCAATAATTGGATGCATGATTTCAAAAACCATTCTGCTCGACGTGATTTTTTTGAGTTCAACTTTCGTTTCCGTTTGTCTGCGTTTGCCCAATTCTAAAGCAGCAATGATTGTAATTGCTTTGACCAAACCTACACCTTTAAACTTTTTAAGTTGCGCGGAAGATAACTTTCCGAGTTCATTCAAATTTCCGCCAACAGAAGCCAAAATACGCTTGGAAAGCGATACCGCACTTTCTTCTTTGCTTCCTAAACGAATTAGAATAGCGAGCAGTTCAGCATCACTCAACGCTGTTCTGCCTTTTAATTCTAATTTTTCTCGCGGTCTGTCGTCTTCCGACCAGTATTTTATAGATTGTAAGTGCGGTTTACTTGCTTCCATTTTTGAATACATTTTTATTAAAGCTAGTATTTTTTTAGGTTGTGACTCGAAATGAGTTCGTAAGCGTTGAAAAAAATGTATAAGCGTTATTTTTTTTGAATTATTTTTAGATTTACGGCGATTGCAGTACCTTTATATCATACCTATTTTTTTGTATTACATCCTTAAAAAACACCAAACATGAAATCATTATTTGACGAAAATGCACTTGAAGAAATCCAACAACGTATTGATAGTTTAACTGCCGAATCTGTACCTTCTTGGGGAAAAATGTCTGTTGGACAAATGTGTACGCATTGCCAAAAACCGTTAGAAGTTGCTATGGGAACTATGAAATTTAGCGGAAAGAAACCTGGTTTTATGAAACGATTGATTTTTAAAATTTATAAACCTTTAATGTATAATGATAAAGCGTGGAGTCAGAATTTACCAACCGTGCGCGATTTTATTGTTAGAGACGAGAAAGATGTAGCTGCCGAAAAAGCCAAGTTAACTGAGTTGGTAACTGCGTTTCACGGACATAAAGATGCTACCGAATGGCCATCGCATCCTATGTTTGGGAATTTTACACCCGAACAATGGGGAAAAATGCAGTACAAACATTTGCACCATCATTTATCACAATTTGGCGCATAAGATGAGTTATCCTCCAAAACATCACCAAGAAACTGAGTTTGATCATATTGTTGAAACTATTAAACAGTATCCGTTGGCAACTTTGATTTCGGTAAAAGACAGTGAAATTTTTACCACACATGTTCCTTTAATATATGATGCTTCTGATGGTGAGTTTGGATCGTTGATTGGACATATTGATAAGTTTAATCCGCATATTGAATTGCTTCAAGAAAACATTCCCGCGCAAGCGATATTTCACGGTCCCGATTGTTATATTTCTCCAAATGTGTACAGCACAACACAATTGCCAACTTGGAATTATGTAAAAGTGCATATTTCGGCGAAAGCCACACGAATGCCAACGAATGATTCGCTTATTCATTCGA
>NZ_JBGCDL010000342.1:0-5630 GCF_045105435.1 Kordia sp.
TAAAAGAGGTTGCCAAAAATATTGAAGGTAAAGAATTGTTCCCTGAAAAAGTAGCACTGGCAAAAAAGACATTTCGTAAAATTAAGTCACTTCCAATGTAATGCATAAAATTAGTAAACCGTAAACATAAAGATCTACGGTTTTTTTTATTTTAAATATGTAATCTCACATCAATCCCCAACAACTTCCCACATCCTATCCGCATTTAAACGAAAAGTTTCTACAAAATCAAAACGGCATTGACTTGGTGCAATGATCGACAAAAATGGTTGCTGATTTTTATCGCGATATAAATGATAGGTTTCGCCAACGATTGGTTCAAAGTTGAATTTTGCGTTGTAAATCAAGTTGTTATATTCAAATTTTTCCATCAATGCATCGTATTCCGCTTTCAATTCGTCATAACGTGCTTTTACTTGCTTGTTGACTTTATCAATGTTTACATTTTTCCATGTTACCGTGTCGGGCGTGGTAATAATTGGTGCGCCAACATTGGTTGCATACGGTTTTAACGCAGCATCATATTTGTTTGATTCTTCATCAAACACCACATTATCGGGTCTTTTATCTTCTTCTTGCATAATTTCAAGTACTCTTTTCTATTTAATAATTATCTGGATTCGCTATCACAGCTTGCGCTCTGTTTTTCAGCGCTTCCAGTTTAGTGGCGTCCATTTTATTCAACAAACTCATCATCATATTCATCCGTTGATTGTCTTTAAAATGTTCGCGTTTTTCGTCTAAAAAATTCCAATACAACGAGTTGAATGGACACGCATCTTCAGTTTCCTTTTTAGATACTTTATAGACGCAATCTTTACAATAATTGCTCATTTTGTTGATATAGCTTCCACTAGAAACGTACGGTTTTGTGGCAACCAATCCACCATCGGCAAACTGACTCATTCCGCGTGTATTGGTAATTTCAACCCATTCAATGGCGTCAATATAAATTCCCAAATACCATTCGTCCACAGCGTCAGGATGCATTTGTGTGAGCAACATAAAATTCCCCGTAATCATCAATCGTTGAATGTGATGTGCGTACGCCGTATCCAAACTCTGCGAAATGGCGTGTTTCAAACAATTCATCTTCGTATTTCCTGTCCAGAAAAAATCGGGAAGCGAATTTGTATTATTTAGCGCATTCAAAGTTCTGTAATTTGGCATTTCTTTCCAATACATTCCGCGCATATATTCGCGCCAACCCAAAATTTGTCGCACAAAACCTTCTACTTGCGAAATAGCAATTGCTTCTTGGTGGTTTCTCCAATACGAAATCACTGTTTCAATGACTTCCATCGGATGCAACATTTTAGAATTCATCGCAAATGACAAACGACTGTGAAATAAATACTGTTCATCCGTGTGCATTGCATCTTGAAAATCTCCAAAATGAACAAGTAAATTTTTACAGAAATAATTCAATACATCCAAACACGCTTCACGCGTTGTTGGCCAATGAAATTTGTTAATTGTTATATTTCCAATCGTTTCTACACCTGCATTTTCAATCATTTTGCAAATACTTGAAACGTCATTTTTCACTTGTTTTTCAATCGGAATTTCAGGCGCACCTTTCCATTTTTTACGATTACTCTGGTCAAAATTCCACTTTCCACCTTCCGGATTTTTATCGTTCAACATCATAATATCATACTTCTTTCGCATGTTGCGATAAAAATATTCCATCACCATTTGCTTTTTCCCTTCAAAAAAATCGGTGAAATCGGTTCGTGAAGTTAAAAAATGTTCCGTGTCAAACGCTTCTGTTTCAATCGTTAATTCGTCACAAAAAGCGTTCAATTGTTCGTCCAAACGGTATTCGTCGGGTAATTGATATTCAAACTTTTCAATTTTATGTTCTTTGATGACTTGCTTCAAATTCGCAACCAAATCCTGTTGATTCTTTTCATCATCCAAAGTATAATACACAACTTCGTGTTGCTCACTTTCTAACCATTCTGCAAACGATCGCATGCTTTTAAAAAACGCCACTACTTTCTGAATATGGTGTTTTACATAATCGGTTTCCTGGCGCATTTCTGCCATAAAATACACAACTTCATCATTGGTATCATTGTACCAAGAATGCTGATAATTGAGCTGATCGCCTAATATGAATCGTGCTGTTTTCATCTAAAATAAGCTAGTTTGTAACCAAATATTTTGGAATTTATGATTCGCGTCGTAGCGTTCTGCTTGCAATTTTACATTAAACGTTCGGTTGCGCGGATCGTTTCCAACACCCGAAACATACAACCAATTTCCATAATTGCTATGCACGTCATAATCGATTAAAAGCGATTCAAAATAGGCAGCGCCAATGCGCCAATCGAGTTCTAAGGTTTTAGCAAAATACGAAGCTACATTTTGGCGACCGCGATTGCTCATCCAACCGGTATGTTTCAATTCGAGCATATTGGCATTTACAAATGGTTCGGCAGTTTTGCCATCAATCCATTGTTGAATTACAGTTTCATCTGTATTCCAATTGTAAGTTTTGTGTAAAATTCCTTCGAGTTTAAAAATGTCATTTCCGTGTTTTAGAGAAATATATTTAAAAAAATCGCACCAAATCAATTCAAAAATCATCCAATACGTAGATTGATTTTTAATAATTTCAGACTCGTATTTTTTCACTTCATGGTAAATCATTCTTGGCGATAAACTTCCGTTTGCCAACCAAGCTGAAAACTTTGAACTATAATCTGTTCCCACCAATCCGTTGCGTGTTTTTTTATAGTAAGATAATTTTTTCGTGTTCCAAGCATAGTCTTGCAAACGTTCCCAACCTGCTTTTTCGCCACCTTTAAATGGGAAAGCCGTTCTTACATCTTGTTCAAAATTTAACAAACCTAATTCCTGTAATGTTGGGACTTTCGTCAGATGTGGAACACGGTTTTTCTCTGGCATTTTAGAAATCGTTTCTAAATTGCGAATGCTGGCATATTTTTCACATTTCTTCCGAAATACCGTAAATACTTGTGGAATTTTGTCGATTGTCATCGGAATGTCTTCTGGATGAAATAAAAACTGATCGTAACTTTCAATCCAATTCACTTCGCTTGAAATTGCTTTTTTCACGTTTTTACTTACTGAAACCTCTTCCGAAGTCCATTCTTTTTGAGAATATACCGAAGTTACTTTGTGAATCTTTACATAGTCAGAAACAACTTTTTCAGGTTTTCCGACATGTACAAACAACGGAATGTTGAGTGCATCTAACTTTTGCTGTAAATCTGCAACCGTTTCAATAAGAAACTGCGCGCGGTAGTTTCCCGTTTTGGAAAATCCGAAACGATCTTTTTCAAAATGACGCGGATCAAAACAATACACAGCCATCACGAAACTGTTTTCTTTGGCAGCTTTTACCAATGAAATTTGATCGTGTACACGTAAATCGTTCCGAAACCAAACCAATCCAGTTTTAGTCATGCTTTTCTATTTTTATTTCTGCGGCAGCGCTCGCTACAATATTGAACTTCGTCCCAAACACGTTCCCATTTTTTACGCCAAGTAAACGGTCTTTCGCATACTTTACAGACTTTAGTTGGCAAGTGTGTTTTTTTCATATCTCAATTTTGTTTAACAAATATACAAAACAATTAAACAAAATGTTTTTTGAACTTCAAAATTGTATCTTTAGCCCGCTAATTTGAAATGATTATGAATATTAAATATGTGCTTGGCGCGATAATTTCCGTACCGTTATTGCCAATACTGTACTTTCAAGGAAAAAAAATTGTGCGTTCGCTGCCCGAATTGCCCGAAGCAACAGACATTGAAGGCGTAAGTTCGGCAGTAAGTAACACGTCATTTCAATTGGTTACTATTGGCGAAAGCACCATTGCGGGCGTTGGCGCAAGTACGCATGAAACGGGTTTTACAGGAACATTAGCAAAGGAACTATCTAAAGAAATTTCAGCAACTATTTCATGGAAAGTGTATGCAAAAAGTGGCTATACCGTGCAATGTGTCAATCAAAAACTGATTCCAAAAATAACAGAAAAACCAGTAGATTTGATTGTGATTGGACTTGGCGGAAACGACAGTTTTAAACTCAGTTCGCCAAAACGCTGGAACAAAGATATTCGTGCGTTAATTGTCAGCATTCGCGCTAATTACCCAACAACTCCAATTGTTTTTGCAAACATGCCGCCAATTAAAGAGTTTACTGCATTTACGGGTACGTTTAAATTTGTCATTGGAAATTTGGTGTTACATCTTGGAAAAGAACTAGAAAAAGTTGTCAAAGATTATGAAAACGTGTTTTACCGCGCCAAAGGTTTGGAATACGAAGATTTGGTAGCACGCATGAATTTGACTGCCAAACCCGAAGAATTTTTCAGTGATGGCGTACATCCGTCAGAATTAGCGTATCAAGTTTGGGCAAAAGATGTGGCGCAGTATATTTTAGAAGAAAAAATTTGTCATAAAAATTAAAAGAAAAGTATCTTTATCAAAATTTTAAAAAAACAGAACTATAATGAAGTCTACATCTATTTTAATCTTAGTTTTTAGTGTTTTCTTACTAACTTCTTGCTCAGATACCAAATCGAAAAATACTTCTACGGACAATACTACAAATACCGCAGCTGAAGTTTCAAAGAAAAGTCCAAAAAATAATACCAAAGAAAGTTCCACAAATACGCCAACGAACACTGTGGAAATTAGTGAAACGAAGAATGCAACAGACAATTCATCGAACAGTAAGAGTATTGTTTTGGTAAAATCTTTTGTAGCAGCACGAAACAGCTTTGATACTGATAAACTCATCGCGTTGACAAACGAAAATTATAAAGAATCGTTTAAGACTGAATTTGTAGAAATAAAAAGTAGACAAGAATTGCTACATAATTTAGTGTGGGCAAAAGAAATGAATTCTACCACTACGATTAAAGAAATTATTTCTGAAAGCGAATCAGAAGTTGTATTAATTGAAGAAAGTACCAATTATATTGATGTTGCTTTAAAAAGAAAACCACGTAGTTTTAAAACAACGTATTACCTAAAAAACGGTATTATTCTAAGACAAAATTTTGACGATGCACCAGGTCAGGTATTTGACAACAAAGCAAATGATCGTTTGTATGGCGATTTTGAACGTTTCTGCAAAGAACGTAAGATTCAGTTTTCTTGGAATCCGACCAAAGAAGATGGAAAAATACTTAGAAAAGCGTTGGAACAATATGCAAATCGTACGGAGTAGTTGTAACTTTAGGTTTCTTTAAAGATATTGATATGTACACCTATTCAAGATGTTAAAAGTAAAAGAAGAAACCGTTTTTATCTCAGATAAAGCCACACAATTGTTTCCAAAAGTTGATTTTGCAGATACATTTTCAACCACAAATCACGTACATTCTATTCAAGAAGTTACCCATCAAATTTTTAACACTGCACCAAAATGGGTTGTATTTTTGTTTAAAGTTAGAAATGGCATTGTACAATTCTTCGGATTAAAAACAGGGATTCCACCAGATTATAACGAAGATTTTAAAGTTGGCGGTTATGTCTAATTCTTCAAGATTTCCCTGATTACGATTTAGGCGGAACGGTTGAAATTAGAGAAGTAACCGTTTTTGAAGATTACAAGTAATGGGACATAAACTCATAGACCATTTATT
>NZ_JBGCDL010000343.1:0-3319 GCF_045105435.1 Kordia sp.
AAACTTTTTTACTGATTGATTCCAACGACAAATACTTGGCAAATAATGCACTATTTGATTATGAAGTGTTGAATAGCAACTTTAAAAAAGATGGCTTTTTAAAACTAAAATTGGCAACCGCTTTGCGCGATGATACACTGAATGTCTTAGTGCAAGCTTTTCACAAAAACAAACAAGTATTTTCACGATTGCAATCAATTGAAAACGGTTCAAAAAATATCCATATTCCACTTGCAAAAGAGTTGACGAACGAAATTACTGTTCGGATGAGTTTTGTAAAATTCAATACATTTTACAGCGATAAATTCGAATTTACCCAATACCTAGAAAAAAAATTTTTAACCATTGAAACGGCTACGTTTCGCAACAAATTGCAACCTGGACAAAAAGAAACATGGCGTTTTAAAATTCTCGATTTAGAAAAAAATCCGAGCAATGCAGAAGTCTTAGCGTCTATGTATGACGAATCGTTAGATCAATTTTCGCCACATATTTGGAATGTAGATTTTGATCGCTTCCGCAGAAAATACTATCCAGTTCCACAAACAATTACAAGCGGTTTTAACAACAAAAGATCGCTCGAAATTTACAATTCGAATAGCTACTTTAAAATTCCAGCCTTCAAAAAACACTTCAAATTCAAATGGTTTGGACTCGACTTTAGAAATATCAACAATGCAAACAAACGATATCTTACAGTGCTAAAAAGGCAAAAAAAATATAAAAATAAAATTGTGTACACAGGTAGTATTTCCGGATATGTTTTGGACGATACTGGTTTGCCGCTGCCTGGCGCCACAATACGGGTAAAAGGAACTCAAACAGGCACAATCACCGATTTTGATGGTTTGTATACGATCAATGCAACTGCTGACGATGTGTTGGTAGTTAGTTATCTAGGTTTCAATTCCGAAGAAATAAAAGTAGGCAAGCAAAAGGGAATTAGTGTTCGTTTAAGCGAAGGAGATGCGTTAGAATCAGTCACTATAGCTGCTGCGTATGGTGTTTCTCATATAAAACCAGGGCCAACATCAAATTTAATTTTAACGGTTGATGGTGAATCTGTTCGTAATGTCCCTATTGGCACTTTAGATCAAATCTTGCAAGGTGCTTCGGCTGGAGTTACTGTAAATAGAGGTAGTGGACAACCTGGAAATAGTACGACTATTACCATTAGAGGAAGAGGTTCGTTACAAGGTGATACTGAACCCTTATTTGTCATAGATGGTGTTCCTGTGGATCAGAATGCATTTCGTAATTTATCACACAAAAACATTACATCATTAAGCGTTTTAAAAGATGCAAGCGCAACCGCATTGTATGGAAGTCGTGGTGCTGGCGGCGTTATACTTGTCACTACAAAATACGGAACACGCAAAGAAATAGAAGGCGATTTAGAAGTAACTGTCGGTTTAACCGAAGAAGATTTGGATGCAATTGACACACGAAAAAACTTAAAAGAAACGGCTTTTTTCTATCCTAATTTGCGAACCGACGCCGAAGGAAATGTAGCTATTGAGTTTGAAGCGCCTGAATCATTAACACGCTGGAAGTTTCAGTTATTTGCACATCAAAAAAACGGAATGTTTGAAACAATTGTCAAAAATGCCGTTACGCAAAAGGAATTGATGGTGGTGCCAAATATGCCGCGTTTTTTACGAGAAAAAGATTCGATAGTCATTTCCACAAAAGTGGTGAATCTGCAAAAGAAAAACACCAAAGGTATTGCTTCGTTACGTTTGTTTGATGCCACTACACTAGAATCAATTGATGCAAAAACACATCTTACCGAAAAAAATAAATCCTTTGCAATTGATGCAAAAGGCAACACAACCGTTTCTTGGAAACTCTATATCCCGAAAGGTGTAGACGCAATTCAGTATAAAGTAATCGCGAAGGCGGAAAATTTTTCTGATGGTGAAGAAAATGTACTTCCTGTGCTTAAAAACAGCTTGTTAATTACCGAAGCCAAGCCAATTTTAGTCAAAGCAGGCGAACAAAAAGAAGTTACGTTTACAAAGCTCGCTACCAATACAAGTGAAAGTTTAGTGCAACATCAATTGACATTGGAATACACGTCCAATCCGACTTGGAGCGCCATTCAGTCGTTGCCGTATTTGCTAGAATATCCGTATGAATGTACCGAACAAACCTTTGCGCGTTTGTATGCCAATATGCTTGCAGCGCACATTTTGCAAAGTTCGCCCGAAATACAAGAAGTGTTTGAAGCTTGGAAAGCAAACGGACAACTGATTTCTGATTTGGAGAAAAACCCAGAGTTAAAATCCTTATTAATTTCAGAAACTCCTTGGATTCGTGATGCAGTTTCCGAAAGTGAACAAAAACAACAATTGGCAAGACTGTTTGATAAAAAAGCGTTGAACGAAATGCAGTTAGAATTATGGAATAAACTGGACAACTTACAAACCGAATCTGGCGGATTTCCTTGGTTTGCTGGCGGAAATGACAATTACTACATTACACTTCATATGTTACAAACATTTGCGCATTTGTCACAATTAAATGTGCTTGATGATAAAACTCAAGAAAAGTATTATCGTAGTATGATGAAAGCTGCGTACAAGTATACAGATCAACGTTTTTTAGCGACGTATGCAACTATTGATAAAGCACCAAAAGACGCAGCATACACACCACAAATTGAATATATGTATACGCGAACTATGATTCCTGATTTGATGGAAATTCCAGCAGATGTAAAAACTGCAATGGAATTTTATTTAGATCATTTACGCAAAAATTGGCTGTTGTTAACTGTAAAACAAAAAGCGATGTTGGCATTGAGCTTGGCGCGAATGAATAAGCAGAAAGACGCTAAAAAAATTATGAAAGCCTTGGAAGAATCTGCCGTAAAATCGAAGGAAAATGGTATGTATTGGAAATCGGTGACCGAAAATCGGTATTACAGTTCGAGCGCCGTTGAAATACAAGCATTACTAATTGAAGCCTTTGCAGAAATCACCAAAGATGACGCGATTGTTCAAGAGTTGCAATTGTGGTTGTTGCAACAAAAACAACAGCAACGTTGGGAAACTACGAAAGCTACCACCAAAGCCATTCACGCATTATTGTTGAATCCGAAGAAATTCGTTTCTATCAAAGACAATACAAAGTTTACCATCGGAACAGCAAAAATCAGCACGAAAAAACTAGACGAAACAGCAAAAGAAGCCGGAACAGGTTATTTTAAAACTTCGTGGAAAAAAGAGGAAGTTACCAAAGATAAAGCGACAATTCGCATTAAAAATAACGGAGAAACTACTGGTTTTGGCGCAGTATATTGGCAATATTTTGAAGA
>NZ_JBGCDL010000344.1:0-8287 GCF_045105435.1 Kordia sp.
AATCAAAATGAATAAAATTGAAGAAATTGCAAATAATTATGTTGAATCATTTGGAGAAGTTCTCCCTGGTTTTAAATATGGTTTTGCCAATTTAAAAGAGTTTACATCAAAATACTATTTTGACTTTGTGTTTAAGCAAATGAATGGAAAAATTCCGAAAGAACCGCCAATTGCAGGTGGATCTTGTGGGTTTACTATTGAGAAAAAAACTCTTAAAATTAAAAACTTGACTTATTTCGAACTTGGAATGTTAGAAAGCAATGAGAAAGAATTAAATGAGATTTACGATAAAATTAAAAACATAAAAGAAAATAAATCATCTCTGAGTTGGTTAAAATCTAAATTCGAATTGAGTTCAAAACAATTGTTAGAGATTAAAAAAACTATAGAAAATACCGAATTTGAAAAAGAAACTGTACTTGAACAACTGAACCGAATAATAAAAACTACAACCAATAACACACACAATTAACTGACTGGTTCTATAATACTCACAAAATATTCTCGGATTTTCTATTCGGTTGTTACTTGCTAAATTACGTGCACAAAAATGTAATGAAATCATTCACAAACACATTAACTATACTGAAAATAAATATTAATAAGTTATTTCTTTACCAACCCCAAAATTTCAAAAGTCGAACCTTTTAATTGAGGACTTGAAAGCTATTAACTTATTTATAAAAGAACATTCTACACTACTGAATATATCTTAAAATTTAACAAAGAAAACAATACTACTAAAGAAACAGATTTCCGCGTCGCTATGCTTCTCGCAACGACGTATCCAATATGTCTAAAATCTAGCAGTGTAGCAATCTTGATTCTAACAGCGAAAGCGGTCTAACAATCCAAGAGCGAAGCGAGTCTAGAAGCATCAGCACATCTACAAACCAAATTTCCACAAAATACTATAATTTAAACACATTTTTCGTTACTTTGCATTTGTCCCAATGAAAACCCTATTAAAGTGAGTGATACACGTTTACAAGAAGTATTAGAAACCAACAAAAAGCAAAAGGAGTTCTACAATGTAAAAAAGAAGAATGCCGCAACGAAGCTTTGGTCTTTTATGCGTAATAAATTGTTGTCTGATTTTCGAAAAGAATTGCAAATTAACGAGCAAGTGTATGAAAAACATAGAACTTGGCTTGGCGATTTGTCTGATAAGAAAGTCCTAGATTTAGGCTGTTATGCAGGAAATCACCTGAGTTTGTATTTAGCCGAAAATGCAAAAAGCTATTTAGGAGTTGATTTGAGCGATAAAGCTATCGGACAGTTAAACGAACGATTAAAAGACTTTCCAAACGCAAAAGCGGAAGCGATCGATTTTTTATCACCCGAATTTACAGAAACTGACTTTGATGTCATTTACGCGTATGGCGTATTGCATCATTTTGAAAGTTTGGATTTATTATTTGGCAAACTCAAAGAAAAACTAGCAGACGACGGAAAACTGATTTCCTATGATCCGCTAAAAACAAGCTTGCCATTGCGTATCATTCGTGGTATATACCGACCTTTTCAATCGGATGCTGATTGGGAATGGCCATTTACAAAGAAAACCGTACAACGCTTTCACAATGAATTTAAAGTGGTAGAACGCAGAGCTATTTTAGGAAGTTCCAAATGGGCTTTTTTCCTGAATTTACTTCCGATGAGTTCGACTAAAAAAATGAATTACATCAAAAAATTGCATAAAAAAGACTGGGAACAATCGCAAACAAGCGATCGCCACCTATATAAATGTATGCATTTAACGATGTTGATGGAACAAAACAGCTAACAAATGAGTACAGAATTAATTGTTATTGTCGTTATTGTAGGTGTTTTAGGACCTTTATTGATTATAAACACGCGAAAAAATAAAAAGCAAAACAACAGTCGTAAAGATCGTGGATTTATGACGGATTATTTGGATAAAAAAAAGAATCAAAAAGATGATTAATTGGTTGTCTCCCGTTGCAATAAGTATTGGTTTTTTCTTTGTGTATTTATCGAATCAAAAAATAGGAAAGAAAATTACTGATTATTACACGAAAAAGAAAAAGGACGATAGAGACATCTAAATATATAATTGACCGTAAACGTAACAAAAACGAAAAAAAGTTGACTGATGACACGAACAAAAAAGTTATAAAAGATGAACGTTAGAATAATTTTAATTGGTATTGTTGTCTTTGCTGTTCTTTATGTGTATGCATACCAGCGATCAAAGAAGCGCTAAACCAACTATCAAAAAATAAGAAAAAGATGAAAATTTATACGAAGACAGGAGACAAAGGAACTACTGCTCTATTTGGCGGTACACGCGTTCCAAAACATCACATTCGGATTGATAGTTATGGAACTGTTGATGAACTCAACTCATATATTGGATTAATCCGCGATCAAGAAATCAATTCGCATTACCAAAATGTATTGATGGAAATTCAAGATTTACTATTCACTGTTGGAGCCGTTTTAGCGACAGATCCTGAAAAGGCAACTTTAAAGAATGGAAAAGATCGTTTGAATATTCCTAGAATCTCAGAAGCAAACATCGCCGTTTTAGAAAGAGAAATGGACACTATGAATGACGCATTGCCACCAATGACGCATTTTGTGTTGCCTGGCGGACACCAAACCGTGTCATTCTGTCACATTGCGCGTTGCGTTTGCAGACGATCAGAACGCTTAGCATCAGCACTTTACGAATTAGAACCGTTTGACGAACATACTTTAAAATACTTAAACCGACTTTCTGACTACCTTTTTGTATTGGCACGAAAATTGTCGTTTGACTTACAAGCGAACGAAATAAAATGGATTCCAAAAAAGAATTCGTAAGTCGCTAATAATTAGACGAATAAAAAACGTTCTTAAAAATAATGTGTAAATAATGATTTTTTTACTTGACTTTTTCATTTAAAAATTTATTTTTGCAAAAATTAATATATCTAAAGAATATGTATTGGACATTAGAACTAGCATCTCATTTAAGTGATGCGCCTTGGCCAGCTACAAAAGACGAGTTGATCGATTACGCAATTAGAACCGGAGCTCCATTAGAAGTTGTAGAAAACTTGCAATCAATCGAAGATGAAGGAGATTCTTACGAATCTATTGAAGAAATTTGGCCTGATTACCCTACAGAGGACGATTACCTCTGGAACGAAGATGAATATTAAAACAAATTTAAGCAAGGAAAAAAGTCTCCATTAATGAGGCTTTTTTTTTGGTTTAATATAAAACCACATACACCATGAGTTTTTTAAATTCTGTGTTGAAAATGTTTGTTGGAGATAAATCCAAGAAAGACATTAAAATCATCCAACCTATTGTTACTAAAATTAAGGAACAAGAGCAGCATTTGTCAAAATTGTCGCTTGACGAGTTGAGAGCAAAAACAACACAATTTAAGTCGCGCATTGCTGAAGCGTGCAAAGAAGTAAACGATAAAATTACGGCATTACAGGAAGAAGCTGATAGCATTTCAGATATTGAGCGTAAAGAAGATATTTATCAAGAAATTGATAAATTAAGAGATGAAGAATACAACATTTCTGAAAATACGCTATTTGAAATTTTACCAGAAGCCTATGCCGTTGTAAAAGAAACAGCAAAACGTTTTACCAATAACACTGAATTACATGTAACAGCAACTCCGTATGACAGAGAATTGTCTGGAATGCATGATTATGTAGCGTTAGATGGTGATAACGCAATTTGGCAAAACTCTTGGGATGCTGCTGGAAAACAAGTTACTTGGGACATGATTCACTACGACGTTCAGTTAGTTGGTGGTATTACTATGCATCAAGGAAAAATTGCCGAAATGCAAACAGGAGAAGGAAAAACCTTAGTGGCAACACTTTCTGTATACTTAAATGCGTTACCAGGAAAAGGTGTGCACTTAGTAACTGTAAATGATTACTTAGCTAAACGTGATAGCGCGTGGATGGCTCCTATTTTCCAGTTTCATGGATTAACGATTGATTGTATTGATTACCATCAACCAAATTCGGAAGCAAGAAGAAAAGCCTATTTAGCTGATATTACCTATGGAACAAATAATGAATTTGGTTTTGATTACTTGCGTGATAATATGTCGCATTCACCAAATGATTTAGTACAACGTCCACACAACTACGCTATTGTCGATGAGGTCGATTCTGTATTAGTCGATGATGCACGTACGCCATTGATTATTTCAGGACCAATTCCGCAAGGAGATTTACACGAATTCAATGAGTTAAAACCAAAAATATCTGACATCGTTGGAAAACAACGTCAGTATTTAACTGGTGTTTTAGCAGAAGCGAAAAAATTGATAAAAGATGGTGAAACCAAAGAAGGTGGATTCTTATTATTAAGAGTTTTCAGAGGTTTGCCAAAAAATAAAGCATTAATCAAGTTCTTAAGTCAAGAAGGAATTAAACAATTACTTCAAAAAACAGAGAACTTTTACATGCAAGACAACAATCGCGAAATGCACAAAGTTGATGCAGAATTATTATTCGTGATTGAAGAAAAAAACAATCAAATTGATTTAACAGACAAAGGAATTGAGTATTTATCTGGCGGAAGCAACGATGAAAATTTCTTTGTAATGCCTGATATTGGTGGAGAAATCGCCAAAATTGAAGCTCAAGAACTTGACAAAGACAAAGAAGTTGAACTAAAAGAACAATTATTCAGCGAGTTTCAAGTAAAAAGTGAACGTATTCACACTTTAAGTCAGTTATTAAAAGCCTACACACTTTTTGAAAATGATGTTGAGTATGTAGTGATGGACAATAAGGTGAAAATTGTAGATGAGCAAACCGGTCGTATTATGGATGGACGTCGTTATTCGGACGGATTACACCAAGCGATTGAAGCAAAAGAAAATGTAAAAATTGAAGATGCTACACAAACGTTTGCTACGGTAACTTTACAAAACTACTTTAGAATGTACCGTAAACTATCTGGAATGACAGGTACGGCGATTACAGAAGCAGGTGAATTATGGGAAATCTATAAACTGGATGTTATTGAAATTCCAACTAACAGACCCATTGCACGTAAGGATAAAGAAGATTTAATCTACAAAACGAAACGTGAAAAATACAATGCTATTATTGATGAGGTAACTGAATTGTCGAAACAAGGAAGACCTATATTAATTGGTACAACTTCGGTAGAAATTTCAGAATTATTAGGAAGAATGCTTTCTATCCGAAAAGTGCCACACAATGTATTGAATGCAAAATTACACCAACGAGAAGCAGATATTGTTGCTGAAGCTGGGCAACCAGGACAGGTTACCATTGCAACAAACATGGCAGGTCGTGGTACGGATATTAAGTTGAGCGACGAAGTAAAAGCTGCTGGTGGTTTGGCAATTATTGGTACAGAACGTCACGATTCGCGTCGTGTAGATAGACAATTACGTGGTCGTGCTGGTCGTCAAGGAGATCCAGGAAGTTCACAATTTTATGTGTCTTTAGAAGATAACCTAATGCGTTTATTTGGTTCTGACCGAGTTGCGAAGATGATGGACAGAATGGGATTAAAAGAAGGTGAAGTAATTCAGCATTCTATGATGACAAAATCTATTAAACGTGCGCATAAAAAAGTAGAAGAAAATAACTTCGGAATTCGTAAGCGTTTGTTAGAATATGATGATGTAATGAATGCGCAACGTGAAGTAGTGTACAAACGTCGTCGTCACGCATTACATGGAGAGCGTTTAAAGGTTGATATTTCGAATATGGTATACGATACTGTCGAAATCATTACGCAAAGTAATAAAGCCGCTAATGACTTTAAAAACTTTGAATTTGAGTTAATTCGTTATTTTGCTTTACCTGAAAGTCCTATTTCAGAAGAACAATTTTCTTCAATGACCGAAGAAGAAATTCTTGGAAAAGCATATACCGCTGTTTTTAGCAACTATAATGCTAAGATGGAACTGAATGCCGAAATGGTATATCCAGTAATCCAGAATGTATATGAAAACCCTGAAAATAAGTACGAGCGCATTGTTGTGAAGTTTACTGATGGAACGAAAGAATTAAACGTTATCAGTGACTTAAAAGAAGCATACGAATCGAAAGGAAAGCAAATGGTGAATGATTTTGAGAAAAACATTTCATTAGCGATTATTGATGATGCTTGGAAAACGCATTTGCGTAAGATGGATGAGTTAAAGCAATCGGTTCAGTTAGCTGTTCACGAACAAAAAGATCCATTATTGATCTATAAATTCGAAGCTTTCAAATTATTTGAACAAGTAATTGATAAAGTAAATCGTGAAATTTTATCATTCTTGTTTAAAGGTGAATTAGCTGATAATAATCCGGATCGTGTACGTGAAGCGCGTGAACAAAAACGTAAAAAGGACAACTATACAACTTCTAAAGAAGAAGTATTAAACAGTGATGAAAGAGAAGCTGTGCAGCGTGCTGCTATGCAACAATCGCAAGGACAACGTCCGCAAGTGACAGAAACTATTGTTCGCGATAAGCCGAAAATTAATCGCAACGATCGTGTGACTATCAAAAACGTAATGACTGGCGAAAACAAAACTGTAAAATATAAACAAGCAGAACCGTTGATTAGCAAAGGACAATGGGTTTTGGTTGAAGAATAAATTTCTAATTATTTTAGAACACATAAAAAACTCTCATGGAAACGTGAGAGTTTTTTTGTTTGTTGATGAATCCATATTCAAAATCTTTTCAGCAACTTTGACATTGTATTAGAATATTGTAATTTTAAATATCCATAAACATTCAAAAATAACGTGTAAACAACTCACAACAGCTTTGACAAAAAACATCTTTATCGTCTTATTTTTAGCGAATTTCTATGCAATAAAAGCGCAAGATCAAGAACCAAATTTCTACAATGAAATGGCTGATAAATGCTTTCCCAAAGATTTCTATACCGTGAAAAATGGACATCCAAGCACTATTGTATTTTATGATACCATTCAACGTGTAAATTCTGAAAAGTGGACTGAACGCACCAACTACACCTTCAAAAAGAATACTGAAATTCTTGTGAAGAAATTTAAAAATGATTCTCTCATTAAAGATGAAAAATACCATCTTGATTCCAAAGGTAGGATTGTAAAATATGTAGGTGACTGGAAACATCGCAAGGGAGAATGGTTCAACAAAAAACTTAAATTTTCTTATGAGAAGAACAAAAAAATAATTGAACAGTTAAATACGCTTGACCAAACTACCGAAAGATGTGAAGTGCATTACAATCGCTTTAAAGATCCAACACGTATTGAAACTACGATTGTAGGATCAGATCATTTTAAACTAGAAGATCTAAAATATGACTACATAAATGGAACTTACATTCATTTAAAAACTGACTCTTATGGTAATCCGACACATAAAGAATCGGGTGTTTTTAATGTAGACTATGTCATAGAAAAAAATGAGTTTGACGATATTACTAAAATGTATTGGATCACTTCAAATAAAAAGAAAAAAATAATATATCACATTGATTATGAATATGATATCTCTGGAAATTGGATTAAAAAAATCACATCACGTACCGAAAATGGAGTTTCTAAAAAGATAGTTTCTAAAGCATACAGAACAATTACTTATAAAAACTGATTGTATAAAAACCCTCGGATCATTAAAGCAAATTCATATTAAGATAACTTGTTGTGCATTTTGAATCCATGCGTATAACGAAACGTCAGTTCGAGTGATTTTGAGGTACGAAAAATAGTATCGAGAACATTTTTGGTATGAAAAATCCTATTCTCGATACAAATTTCACTCATTTTCAATCGTAAAATTCACTCGAATTGACGAATTTTATCAAAATGCACAACGGTTAAGATAAGTTATTAAAATTCCGATCCAATAATCTTTTTATCATCTTAATTTGAATCAAAACAAAGACCAATAAAAAGAAGAAACAATACGCGTATGTAACTGGAATGTCTATTTTGGATTCGTATTTTTCAATCATTAAGCTCGATAAATTCCAATCGCCAAAAATGGAAAATCCAAGTGAAAAACGCGTTAATACAAAAGAAAAAACAATAAATAAAGCACCAATAATAAGCCAACCAACTTTGGTAATTAGTGGCTTATATACCTTTTCAGGAATTTTTTCATTCGCAACTTCTGCCATTACATTGGCTAAAAAATCTGTAGAAGGTGTAGCCAATCCAGCTTCCTGAAAAACGTCTTTAGTAAACTGATTTAATTTTTTATTTTCTTCCTCCCTGATTCAAATATATAGGTTCTACGACATTTTTTAAAATATGAAACAGTTTTTTTCG
>NZ_JBGCDL010000345.1:0-11464 GCF_045105435.1 Kordia sp.
TTCCCAAGACATTGGCGTAAAATTTCAGAAAAATGTAATTGGAATTTAACTTCCCTATTGAATGTCTAACGAATTCAGTAGTTTTGTGCCCTAATTATTTTTTAATGGCAATAGTTTCCTCATTAGGCTTAATTTTTATTACCTGTATCGTTATTTGGCGTGCATGCGATGGCTTTGAAATGGCTTCCGATTATTTGGGAAGAAACATGAAAGAAGGTATGAAAGGTGCTACTATTAATGCGATAGGAAGCAGTTTGCCCGAACTGTTTACCACGCTGTTTTTTCTATTTGTGTTGAAAGATAGAGATGGTTTTTCGGGCGGAATTGGAACTACAGCCGGAAGTGCCGTTTTTAATGCAATGATTATTCCCGCAGTAGTGATTATGGCTGTGATAGGAAAAGGAATTGTAGATCGTATTGATGTGTCTAAAAAGGTCATAAAACGTGATGGAATTTCACTTATTTTATGCGAATTGGTATTGATTCTTCTGATTACAGATACAACTTTGTATTGGTATCACGGACTCGTTTTAATGCTTTTATACGGAATTTATATTACGTATATGTTGCTAAGTCAAGGTTCAGGGACAGTTGCTAATGAATATGAAGCGACTGCAAATGGCGGAAATCGAACCGTAGCTTTTTTTAAAGGAGATTTTGCGACGACAGTTTTAGGAACGGAAAAAATTAACTTGGCCAAAGCCTGGATTTTAATGTTGGTTTCTGTATTTTTTATCGGAATTGCCTGTTATTGGTTGGTAGCCGCTTGCGAACAATTTGGTGACGCAATTGGCATGCCCGTTTATTTTGTTTCGGTGGTGTTGGCTTCGGCTGCAACGAGCGTTCCTGATACCATTATTTCATGGAAAGATGCAATGAAAGGGAATTATGACGACGCTGTTGCCAATGCCTTGGGAAGTAATATTTTTGACATTTGTTTTGCGCTTGGTTTTCCGTTATTCCTTTTTACGTTGATCTACGGACCAATTACCATGAGTCCTGAAACCTTAGAAAATGTGGGGCAATTGCGTGTATTGTTGTTAATTATTACCATTGTTGCCTTCTTTATTTATTTGGTTCCAAAAGCTATAAAAAAGTCACACGGGTATTTTTTAATTGCGTTGTATGTGCTCTTTGTAATTTATATTATTTTGAAAGGAATGGAGAGTAATTTAGCAGTTATTACTAGTATTTCAGAAGTGCTTTCTTCAATTTCTAATTTCTTTAGCGGATTGTTTTAGTATCGTTTCATTTCAACAAACTCAGTTTGGACGTTTTTAGATTGTTAGTAGCGAATTTGCCTGTTAGATCGCTTAGTTCTTGGTGTCTTTTTGTGAATAAACTTTCGCTTAAAAACTTCATTTTCAAATTAATACAACAATAAATCAACTAATTTAGCACAACAGAAACAAAAGTATTCGGCATTATTTTTGGTGCGATTAAAGCATTAACATTAAAACCGATATATTATGAAAATGTCCAGAAACACCAATTCTGGTATTAACGCAGGCTCTATGGCCGACATTGCGTTTTTACTACTCATCTTTTTTTTAGTGACGACTACTTTTGAGGAAGATCAAGGAATAAATAGCGTCATTCCAAAACCGTGTCCCGAAGGAACAGATTGCAATTCAATGATTCATGAAAAGAATGTTTTTACAATTAAATTGAATCGAAATGATCAATTGATGGCAAACAGCGAAGTCGTTTCTTTAGCTGAATTGCGCGAAAATGTGAAATCGTTTCTTGATAACAATGGCGATCAATCTTGCAATTATTGTCAAGGTTTAAAAAAGGAACATTTGTCAGAGAATCCGAAGAAAGCAATTATTGCTATTCAAACCGATCGTGAAACGTCATATAATACCTATGTAGGTGTTCAAAATGAATTGATGAGCGCCTATTACGAATTGCGTAAAGAGCTGAGCAAAACGAAGTTTAATAAAGAAGTTGAAGAGTTAACTGAAGAAGAATTGAAAATACTCAAAGAATCGTATCCGTTTCGAATTACGGATGCGGAATTGAAAAAATGATTTTTGAGTTCCTTAAAAAGTAAAAGCCCGATACAGATTCGTATCGGGCTTTTGTAGTTTAGTAATAGCTTTTTTTACTGTTTGATAAACTTTTTAGTGAGTGTATTTTCTCCATCAAAGATTTCTATAAAATAAACACCTGATTGTAATTTGTTCAATCGTATTTGATTGTTTACAGTTCCAGAAGCAACCGCTTGTCCATATAAGTTACTAATTTTATACGTTTGCGCTGTTCCGTGTGCTAGTTTTACGTTTAAAACGTTACCACGAACAGGATTTGGGAAAATAGTTAATGTGTTTGCTCCGCTTGAAGCTACAATTGTAGTGCTATCTTCTTTATGTTTCGTATTCGTAGTTTCTTGACGTGCTGCTAATGTTGTATTTAATGAAATATTATCAATTGCAACATCTGCTTGCCATGTTCCGCCAGTAATTCTGTTGAAACGCAATTGTACACTTCCACCAACATATTGAGAAAGATCTACATCAGCAGTTAACCATTGGTTTCCTTTATTGCCTGATTCTGACCAAATACTTGTCCAAGATAAACCGTTGTCATTGCTAATATCTAAGGAAATAGTTCCCATGTCATTTGAACCAAACATGTGATAGCTAAAGCTGAATGAGGCATTTATTTCGTTTGATAAATCGTAACATGGCGAGTTGATTACCGCTTGTTTGTTTGGAAAACCTGTTCCATTTCCAGAAGCTTCTACATAGATATAAAAGTTTCCAGCTGTTGCGCTTGAAGGACCAGTATTGTTTGATGGTGTTCCGTTCGCATCAACTGTCCAATCAGTATCATCTTGTCCCGATTGTGTCCAGTCACCAAGTGTATTTTCATAGCTTTCTGCGTATGGAAATGTTCCAATTCCGTTAGCACAACCTTCTACGGTAACTTCTTCATCTAGTAAGCTGATGTTATCAATTGCGATATCTGCTCTCCAGGTACTTCCTGTAACTCTATTGAAACGTAATTGTACATTGCTTCCTGTATAAGCCGAAATGTCTAAGTTGGTCGTTTGCCAAGCATTTCCTTGATTTCCTGTTTGTGTCCAGATAGAAGTCCAAGTAGCTCCGTTATCTTCACTAATTTCAACATCAAGTGTTCCCATATCCGTTCCGAACATGTGGTAACTAAAGCCAAATGTTGCTGCTGTTAATTGAGTTAAATCAAAACATGGTGATGTTAAAATTGCTTGCTTGTCAGGATATCCTGCTCCATTTCCAGAAGCTTCCACATATAAATAGAAATTCCCGTCTATTGCACTATCTGGTCCAGTTCCGTTTGATGTTGTTCCGTTACTATTAATAGTCCAATCAATATCATCTTGCGTAGATTGTGTCCATGCTCCTAGTGTGTTTTCAAAACCTTCTGTGTATGGAAATGTGCTTATTCCGTTTGCACAACCAATTCCAACTTCTTCTACAGTTACAGTACGTGTTACTTCTGCGGCAGCATTTCCAGCAGCGTCAGAAACATTATAACGAATTGTATAAATTCCTGCTGTTGTAGTATCAACCGTTCCGCTAATACTGATATTTGCAGTGATGTTTCCATCAAGATTGTCTGTTGCAGTTGCGCCTAATTCTGTGTATGAATCACCAACGTTTAAGTTGATGTTAGCGTTTCCGTTTAAGGTAATGACAGGAATTGTAGTGTCTGCTTCTACAGTTACAGTACGCGTTACTTCTGCGGCAGCGTTTCCAGCAGCGTCAAAAACATTGTAACGAATTGTATAAATTCCTGCTGTTGTAGTATCAACCGTTCCGCTAATACTGATATTTGCAGTGATGTTTCCATCAAGATTGTCTGTTGCAGTTGCGCCTAATTCTGTGTATGAATCACCAACATTTAAGTTGATGTTAGCGTTTCCGTTTAGAGTAATTGTTGGGACCGTTTCGTCTACAGGTTCTACGACATTCACTGTTCTTGTAACTTGTGCCGCGTCATTTCCTGCGGTGTCTCTTACATTGTAGAATATTGTGTACGTTCCAGCCACAGCTGTATTTACCGTTCCAGTAACTTCAATAAGATCTGTAATATCACCATCTACATTGTCTAAAGCAGTTGCTCCTGCGTCTGTATATGAGTCATTTACAAATAATTGAATTGGGTTTTCTCCTACTAAGGTGATTAATGGCGGAACTGAATCTGGCTCAGGCGATACAATATTTACCGTATAATCTTCGACTTCTCCATAGGTGAAAGTTTCGCAAGGTGATGGTAACGCATTGTATTTCATTGCAATACGAATTCGTGTAACACCATTTGAAACCGCTGTAGGAATCGTTATTGTTCCACTTACAGGTGTTTGCTGCGTATTTCCTTGTGTCCATACTTGTTCTCCTGGATCTGTAAAATCTCCATCTTGATTATAGTCGATCCATGCAGCATACGATTCATTGTATACGGTTCCTGTCCAAGTTGGAGTAACCGTTAAAACATATTGTCCGTTTTTTACTAATTCTGTAGATATATTAGTGAAATCTGAATAGAATTGGGCATTAGAAGCATTGTCAATATCTCCAAGTTGAACTCTGCTTATAAATTCATCATTTACATTGGTACTTTGTGAGTCGCAATAGATAAGTATCACGTTTTCCTGTGTTGTTACGCTTATTTCATTGCTTGTTGCAGATTCGTTTCCGGCAGAATCTATTGCAGTTAACCTGTAAGTATACGTAGTATTTGGTGTTAATCCTGTTACGACAAAGTTGGTTACTTGCATAATGGTTTCTCGTAGTGTACCATTTTCATATATGTTATATCCTACTATGTCTACATTATCAACTGATGTTGTCCACGATAAGTCTGTTGTGGTTTCTGTAGTGTTATTAGCTATTAAATCCGTTGGTGCTGTTGGTGGCTCTGTATCTTGTGAAAGATCTGTTACAATAGAAATTGTTATTGAGCTAGAGAAATATCCACACGTTCCTGCGGTATATGTGATTACATAATCTCCTGGTGTTGAGTTGGCTGTATCAATTTCTCCTGTAGTTGGATTGATTACAAGTCCGGCAGGCGCTGTAAATGCTCCGATTGTAGCAGGATTCATAAGAATAGGTGTTGGATTTGGTCCGTTGATAGCATACATACTTGCTAAATACCCAAAACCTGCATAATTGTTATAATGTGTGTTGATGAAGTTTAGTACAACTGCCGCGTAATCTTTAGCAAAAGGGACTAAAGTTTGTGGACGCGTATCGTACACTTGCCCATTGTATGTTCCTAAATCACGGACACGACGGTTGACTTCGGTCATGATTCCATCAATGCTTCCTGATCCACCAGTTCCGTCATTGGCACCATTTCCTGATCCGTGTCTACGGTTGTTGTAAAAATCACCATCAAAGTAGGCGTTTCCGTTTGGACGTGTATCATCACAAGTTCCGCCACCATTGTTGGTTGCACTAGGAACCGTTCTGTAACCACTTGTGCTTCCACAACCTGCATAGCCTTGACTTGCATAGAAAGCTCCGTCAGCATCTTGAAACATTTGTCCTAAACTGCTATTTCCTCTTACGAGTTCTTCGTGTGATAAGTTGCTTAAGTTATCGTTTATTAGATTTCGTATCGTAGATTTATTGATAATGTCTGAAGCATTTAAGTTTGCAGTATTTAATTCTCCCGATGTAATGTTGTATCCTGCTTCTATTCTTGGAACAGAATGACTTTGACCGTGTAAATCAATATACAATCCTTTTCCCCAGTTTGCTTCTATGGAAGCACTTGCCTGATCGATGTATCCGTGAAAAGCATTCCAATGATCGGCTGCATTTGCGTTTCCACAAGTAGCTTCATTAATTTCACGATTTGGGTCTAGTTTTGATCTGTGTAGGTTATTGATAATGACGTGTGCATAACAGCCTGTTAGCTCAAAAATTTCTTTTTGAATTTCACGTACTAAAATGTCAGTATTGTCATCTCTTTCGTTTGTTCCACAACTTCTATCTGGTAATGAACTATCATTATCTGGATAAAATATTCCTCCTATTGTTTGTCCTGATTGTTGTACACCTCCATGTGGAGCTGAGATAATGATTGGTAAGTTTCCTGGAATGTACTCAATGTAATTTCGCGAATCACCTGTTGTTTGTTCATAAAAAGTTGATACGCCTGGAGTTTGTGCTTGTAAGTACGAGGTAAGCAAGCATAACACCACAAAGTGTAGAATTTTTTTCATAGTTTTTGATAATTAGGTTAAGTTCAAATAGATCATTTTGGGAAAAATAATCTGTCAAAACAGCTTTTATTTTTTGAAATATGCATTTAGGGCAAAATGTACATTTCGAGGGCTATTTTTTATACTATTATAAAGCTAGTTTCATTTGAAGTGTTCTCTAGAGTATTTAGCTGACTGTTACAAAACCATCGTTTAATCGCACTATTTTATCGTTTAAATGCACTTTTTTACGAAGAAACACATCAAAATGAAAAAATAAATAAGATTTAAGCAGTGAATGTTTTGGGTTTTACCTTAGTGATTTTAAGGTTTAAACTTATGTTATTGCAGATTTCGGAATTTTTAGTGGTGTTCTTTAATTTTTTTTAATAAAAAAGGCGTCTTTTTTCAAAAACGCCTAAATTACTTAATCGATTGTTGTTTAACCTTTTAACGATTCTACATGAAACATTGGATTTTCATTGAACTTTTTCCAGTCATTTTCTAGGTCTTTATAGAGTGTATCAATAGCAACTGTTTCTTCTTCAGAGAGTTCTATTCGTTTGTTCTTTTTTAGTTTAATGATGTAATCCATCAATTTGTAACAAGAGGTAAATTGTCCGCAGGCAATCAATGCGTCCATTCGGTCTTTTTGAATGTCTTTTTCATCCCACCAAAGTGTGGTTGGCATTTCGGAAGCAATTAATCCAATACTAGTTAATAATGTACTTGGTGCAGGACTTATGTTTTTGTTGAAACTGAATGATTTGCTATATGCAGTTTTTTCACCATTTAATTCATACACTGTCGATGTAATTATTTTGTGGCGCAAACTCGGATCAGAATATAACAGCTTGTAGTTTAAACGTCTTATTTGTTTTAGAAAGATATCATTCACCATTATTACTGTAGATGAAATGCGTTCGGTGAGCATTCGCTGAATGAGTCCGACTCTGAGTTTACGAAAACTGAGTACATCATCTACCAAAGGCGCAGGTACATTTTTCTTGAATAATGATTTTAGAGAACCAATAATTGAACTTTTGGTCATTCCGGCAACTAAACCAAAAATACTGAGTAATAAACCGATTCCTGTAAAGATTCCTCCAATTATATATAGCGCTGGCCACGCTTTTCCTTTGAAGATTTCCATTGAGTTGAGTACCATCAATACTACACCTAACACTAATATGATTATGTATAAAGGTTTGATTTTGAAATAGTCTAATACTTTTGAAATAACACTTTTTATGCTTGAACTTTCATCTTTTTTCTTAGGTTCAGGTTGCCAAGGATTCATTTTAAAACTTCCTACATCGTTCACCACTATGAGATCGAGTTCTTTTTTGAGTTCATCATCGCGTTTTCTTGCTATGCTGATGTTCATCATACTTCCAATTCCTTGATTGTCAGCAATTCCTCCATCCATAATTCCGACACCATCGGCAAAACGTTCTAAGCTTTTTACATTTTTATATGCGGGCGAACTTTGATTTTTTATGTAATCATCAGGAAATACCAACGGTTCAAATCCTAAAGGAAAACAGGAAGAAGATGCTGTAATATCTCCTAATTGTAACTGCCCTTCTAGTTCGTTTAAATGTTTGTTACTTAATGGTTTGTTTGCAAATAGTCCACAGTTTTGGAACCGGAATGCCAATCCAAAAGAGAATTCTGTTGAGTTAAAGCAGACATATTTTAGATTTGCTGTTTTTTCTTCATTTAAAAATAGATCAAAACTTCCTTTGTACACATCCATGTCTGCATAGGTTAATGCAAATGAGTTGATGAGCGAACGTTTTTTATGCGGATTGTCCTTCCAAACTTGATCGTTTCCTAGTTTTGCAATGGCAGTTTCTAGTAGTTTGTCATTTCCAGGTTTGAAATTATCATAAAACTCATTGAAAAATGTTTTAAAATCGAAGTCCTTTTGTTGAGAAGCTTTTGAAAATGCTACGCCAAATAATGTTCCACCACTTACTGTACTCATAGCTTCTACACTATCTAGTAATGGTTTTCCTTGGTATTGAATTTTATCGTAATAGGAAACAACTCCTAACGAAAAAAATGTGGCACGATATCCGCCGCCACTAAAGCAAAGTCCAATGTTTTTAAAGGGAATAAAGTCTTTTGACATAATAGGTGTATATGGTTAGTTATTCTTTGTTGTTTTTATAAAAAGGCTATATTCTATTGGGGAAGTCTCTCAAATATAATGATTTACCTACATAAAAACCAAAAGGATAGCTTTTTATAGACTTTCCTTTTGGCGTTTACTGTTTAATTATAGGTGAGATTATTTCTTTTTTGCTGAAATATCTGGCGCGTTTAATACGCCCCAAGTTGCTTTCATTTTAACAATGTGTTTGGTGGCTTTCATCTTTTCCAAGATATTATATACAGAATTATATGCGGAGTCTAATGCGCCAACAATCCAACCGTGATGTACTGAACAACATTCGCCCGCAATATTTAATGCACCTCCAAATTCGGGTGTTAATAGTGTTGGATATAGGTTTTTGAATTGCCCTGGACTGAATAATGCAAATGCGCCACCGCCTGCATGTTGATCCCAAAACCATGTTTTTGTCGTGGTTTCCTTGTCGTAACCTGCAAAGTGTTCGTAAATGTCAACTTCTGGATACATGAATTGAATTCCTTTTAAGCATTCATTTACACGTTCTTCGTCCGTTAATGCGCCCAATCGTTCTGCATCTTGTGCCCAAGAATAGATTTGTAATACTCCTTTTTCAGCATCGTATCCGTAGGATGGATATACTATTTGTCTGTTGGATCGATCGCTGGCAGAAACTCCTAAACCAGTTTCGTATTGACGTTCTCCAATGTCTTTCCAAAATTGCTTTTTGAAGGTTATAAATGCTTTGAATGATGGCATATAGTTACATTCGCGCAATGCTCTGGATTTTGCAAATGATAATCCTTCAAAGAAGTTTTTATGTTTTTGTCCATTCAAATACGCGCCATTTGGCAATGTACTTATTACATACGCATATTCTTTTTGTAGCGCTTCTGTTTTGCCATGTTCGTTTGTGTGTTCAATATTTAAACGCATTCCGCCATTATTGTCAAACAACTTCCCATCATATTCCGCTTGTGTTACTTTATGTTGCATAAAGACACGTTGTTTTTCTTTTCGTTCTACAGGTTTCGTATTGGCATTTCCTTTTGGATCTGCTGGCGGAACCGTTGTTGGCGGTTCAGCATCTTCGGTTAGGTTTGGTGGTGAATATCCATATTCATTGTTCTGTCCTTTTTCCATTCCGATGAGTACTTTTGCTAAATATCCATCGTCTAGCGTTATACCATTATCAAGATTTAAAACAGCTTTACAAGCATCTGGAAAATGCTGCATTCCGTCGTTCATCGTAATCATATATACATTTGGATCCGATGAATCGTACGAATTTTTACTTCCATCCCAATCATATACAGCAATGACCATTTCCACAAAAGAAACACTATACATTCCTGTTCCTACATTTAAAGTTTCCAAATAACTGGCAACATTGTACGATAAGTTTTCGCAAGGTGCGCCCATTGCAGGATCGTAGTATTCTTCCAAATCTGCCAAGGTAAACACGTTTGTCAAATATGCCCACATGGAATAGTTGTCATAACGCATTAGTTTAGCAAAACCCGTTTCAAACGATTTGTTGATTGCTTCTAAGAATGGACCGTTTACTTTGTCAAGAATGACATTTATAGGCAAATATTTGTTTCCGTTTTCGTCTGTTTTTTCAGTAACCCATACTTCTTTTAAATCGCCTCCTTGAGTTTCACCGAAGTTGAGCGAATTTAAACTCGCATCTTTCGCTAGTATTGGCGCTTTCATGTTGTTGTAACGCAAACGTTGATAGTCTGAATTGTAATAGAATTTTCGCCAACGCAGCATTTTATCTGTCAAACCGTTGCGTTCTAATACATAGTTTAAAGATAACGCCAAATGTTGTACTGGCAACATATCATCTGAGAATTGCGGAATTCGCATGCCTCCTACTTCGCCATATAAACCTTTATTTTCTTTGCTTTTGGGATCGTAATCGGTAGAATACCAAGTATCAATTCGTCCACCAACACGATCGGAAGCTTCAAAAACTTCAAATTCAATTCCTAGTGATTGTAAAATGAGTCCTGCGTACATTCCGGCAAATCCGCCACCAATAATTCCCACTAAAGGTGTTTTTTCGTCTGTGACTTCCACAATTTGCTTTTTTAGCAAACCGATGTTTTCGTCGTTGGAACGTTGTTTTAGCAATGTTTCTTTGTAATCTTTCCCGTGATTTTCAATAATCCAATCGGAAAAAGCTCTACGAACAGAACCTTTCTTTTTTTTCCCTTTTCCAGCAGCTGGATTTCCAGGGTTGAATGATAAATAACTCATGTACTATATATGGTTTTGAGGTTAGTTGTCAGTTGTACAACTGATAGTTTCAAAGTTACCAAACTCAGCAGGATTTAGCAATAGGCGTTTTTACGTAATTTTTTGTTTAGACTAATTTTGTGTTTTAGATCGCTGAGGCTCTTAGATTTTTAGCTTATTTTTTGAATCGTCTTTGCGAGAAAGTATGACGAAGCAATCTGTTGCATTAAATAACGGATACGTTATACGATAAACAGATTACCACGCTTACGCTCGTAAAGACGTTTCATAGTGGCGCTTCAAACCCAAGACGTCTCTTGGAGTGATTTTTCGAAATAGAATGGAGAAAAATTGTATTTCGACTGCGCTCAATAGAACTATCGAGAAGTACTCAGATTTCAAAGCTGTTCTCGACACACCAAATCATAGATTTCGCACTCGAACTGACGTTTAGAGTTATTAAGAGTTTAGACCAATTCGTAGTTACACCGCTTTGCACTTGGTGTTTTTGGTAAATAAATTTTCGTTTAAGACGTCAGTATCAAATTAAAAAAAGAAAAGAATCAAATGGATTAAACTGATGTAAATTTACATTTTGAAGTGGTAAAAGTGAGTTGTTGATTGCATGATTAAATAACTCTAAGTCTGTAATTTCCATAAGTCATATATATTAGTTATTTTAGATGTCCCAAATATGAGCATGTTACAGAGACTTTTTTTACGATATAATCGGTTGTTTTTCACACAGCCTTCTACATTTTTATGCGGTCTTTGTATCTTTTTTCTATCTGCACAATTTTCACTTAGTTTTGGGCAATCGAAACAAAATGAGATTGTTACTCTTGAAAATATAGATTTTGAAAATACGAAAGAAGTTTCACTTA
>NZ_JBGCDL010000346.1:0-21050 GCF_045105435.1 Kordia sp.
TAATACAGCTTCAGGCTGAACTTTTCCGTATTCACGCAATGCCCAACCAATGGCTTTTTGAATGAAAAACTCGTCAGAATGCTTATGCAATGTACATTGTTTGAATAATTCCGCTGCGTCAGTTTCATTCTTATAACTCAGTTGGCACAAAATTGCGGAACGATTTAGCCACATATTATCGCTTTCAGTATAATGATCGAGCATTTTTCGTTTCTGTTCAGGAAACTGTAACAAATACTTTCCAAATACATGTTTCGCTAAAAAATCTACGCTGTCCCACCAAGAATGTGTGGTAATCATGCGTGTAAAAAAACGTCCGTCTTCCAATATGTACTTTTTATTCAGAAACTTTTGATACAATTCCATTGCTGTATAATGATATTCGCGTTGTGGTAAATTGTATAGTTTTGTCACCACATCACGAATATTTTCTTGAAGAAACGGTTTATAATCGAGTAGGAGTTCTTTGGTCAATTGCTTGCGAATTGGTGCTTTAATCCCATGAAAATGAAACAAATTGCGCATATAGTTCTGCATTTGCTGCTGATTCTGAGCATTAGCATTAGATTCAAAAACTTCTTGTAGTTTTAGTACGAATTCCATGATGAAAAATAAATAGTATTGAGGTGTTAGTATTGAGTATTGAGAAGTTTCTTATTTCATTCGTTGATAATAAGTAAAATTCGCTTCCGAAAGAAAAAGATTGCCACGTCATGCTTCCTCGCAAAGACGTATCAAATAGGTTAAAGAGTCTAGTAGCAAAGCGATCTTGATTCTAACAGCGACAGCGGTCTAAAAGCAAAGCAAGTCTAAGAGGTAAAGCCGATCTAAAAGCGATAGCGATCTAAAAGCAAAGCGAGTCTAAGAGGCAAAGCCGATCTAACAGCGATAGCGATCTAAAACCAAAGCGCGTCTAAAACCCAACCGCCTCATCATCGCCACGTGGATCTGCGCCGCCTTCCAGTTTTCCGTTTGATAGAATCAAAATTCCTTCCACTTTTCCAATCACAGGACTATTTGTAGCATCAACAGTATAGCCAAGTTTTGTTAATTCAGCTTTCAATTCATCACTAAATCCTCTAGGTTCCATTTTTATGGTATCTGGCAACCATTGATGGTGAAAACGTGGCTGATTCACCGCTTCTTGCATGCCCATATTATATTCATGTACATTCAAAATAGTTTGCAACACACTTGTTATAATGGTGGATCCGCCAGGCGTTCCTACAACCATATACAATTTTCCGTCTTTCTCAACTATTGTTGGAGTCATGGAGCTTAACATACGTTTTTCGGGCGCAATACTATTTGCTTTTGCGCCAATTAATCCAAACATATTTGGAACTCCAGGTTTTGCGCTAAAATCGTCCATTTCGTTGTTTAAAAAGAAACCTAATTCCTCGCAATATAATTTAGAACCGTACGCACCATTAATTGTTGTAGTGACCGAAACCGCATTTCCAAACTGATCTACAATAGAGTAGTGCGTGGTTTCATCACTTTCTACAATTTCAATATTTCCGTGTGCAACTTCAGAAGATGGTGTGGCTTTCTCAAAAGAAAAAGTAGACATGCGTTCTTTAATATAATTATCACTCAATAAGGTTTCTGTGGGAATCGTTACAAAATCAGGATCACCTAAAAAGTAATTTCGATCGGCATACGCTCTGCGTTCTGCTTCTGTAATCAATTGAATGGATTTTGTCGTATTATGTCCAAATTCAGCTAAATCATACGGTTCAATAGCTTTCATAATTTCTGCCAAGCAAATTCCTCCACTTGATGGTGGCGACATCGAAATTACGCGTAAATCGTCATACGTAAATGAAATTGGTGTACGCCATTTAGCTTCGTATTTTGCTAAATCTTCCATGGTCATAATTCCGCCAGATTGTTGCATAAAATCAACTAATTTCTGCGCTGTTTCACCTTTGTAAAATTCGTCACGGCCATTTTTCTGAATGCGTTCTAGCGTTTTTGCCAACTGCATGCGTTTGATGGTATCTGTTGCTTTCCAACCTTTTGCAAACAACATATTTGAATCGTTTACTTTTAAGAAGCTTTCACGATAATGTTCCAAGCGTATTTGTTGTTTTTTAGTAACGACAACTCCTTTTTTAGCAAGTGCAATTACGGGCGCTAAGATTTCGCTCATTGGTAATTTCCCATATTTTCCGTGCGAAGCATAAATTCCGGCAATATTCCCAGGAATTCCGACGGCCATTGCGCCAAGCGTACTTTTATTGGGAATTACCTTGTCTGTAATAGAATCGAGATACATATTTTTAGAAGCTGCCAACGGCGCTTTTTCTCTGAAATCTAATGAGCCAATACTTCCATCTTCCAAGCGATACACCATAAATCCGCCGCCGCCCAAACTTCCTGCATATGGATACGCAACTGCGAGCGCCATTTCCATAGCTGCCATGGCATCAAACGCATTTCCACCTTTTTTTAGAATGAGATTTCCTATTTTAGAAACTTCTTTGCGTGCCGAAACCACCATTGCATTTTCAGAAATAACGCCTTTTACAGGTTCTTTTTCTTTTTTGGTTTCTTTACAAGAGAAGAAAAACAGACAACACAGGCTAAAAAGAAGGATTCTATTCATGTTCTAATTCGTTTAATTTTTGTTTGGTAAATTCGATTAATTCGTCAAAAAAGGAAGTGAATTCAGCTTCAAACTCATCATAAAACTCTTGAAGTTCTACGACAGCTAAATTCATTTTGGAACGATTTTGCGTTCTTCTGTTCATTCCTTCAAGCACTTTTGTAATTCCTTCTATAGAAGCATAACTCAGCAACCAATTGTCGTGAATCATGTGTGGAAGCAAGCGTTTTACATTCAGCGGAAGCATTTCAAAATTATCTTCCAACAAATGATAAAAATCGTTTACGTAGGTTTCTAACGGAATGTCAGAATATTTTTTCCAGTTTTTGGCTAAAAAATGATCATATAATATATCTACAATAACGCCGCTATAATGACTATAATTTTCATGCAAGCGTTTTGTGCTTTGTCGCACCGTTGGATGCGCATCTGTAAATGTATCGATATGTCGATGTAGTAAAACGCCTGTTTGTACTCTTGGTGGAAACTCTTTGTATTTTTTCCCGCGAATGCTGTCGGCAATAAAATTTCCAATCTTTATTTCGTCGTCGTTATGCGAAAGGTAAATATGTGCTAAGAAGTTCATTTGTTAAATTTAATAAGAATATTTTTCTAAGAATACTATATTTGTAAAAAACATCGTTTGAAATTTCTCCCAAATCTTAATCCATTACGTTTCTTACTAACAATACCTGTTATGCTAGTACATATTCCTGAGTTTTTTAGGAATAGAGGCTTGGCAGCATACAATGATGGTGTTATTTTTCATAAAGGAAGAGAAGCGGTATACGTGTTTTTTGTGCTAAGCGGATATTTAATCATCCGATTATTGTACAAAGAAGTCGTACAAAAAGGGAAAATAGACTTGAAAAGCTTCTATATTCGGCGAATTCTGCGAATTTATCCACTATACTTTTTAATTCTTTTTGTCGGGTTTCTCTATTACAAAGTAATATTGTCTTATATGGGAATTCCCTACGAAGCGGAGTATGATTTGACAAATGCGTTGTTGTTATATGTTTTTTTCTTGCCCAACGTAGCTTCTACTTTATATCAACCTGGTGGCGCGATAGAAATACTTTGGTCTATTGGAATCGAAGAACAATTCTATTTGCTCATTCCGCCAATGTTAGCATTCATCAAAAAGAAATTCTTTATCATATTCATATTCGTTTTAACTTTAGTGTATTTTGCTATTTTTGCAAGTGATTTATTTCCGTTCTTACGAAAATTTGATTTCTTATACTTTTACTTCTCAACAGGCGGATTAGTAGCGGTATTGCATGAACGATATGATTTAGGAAATAAAATTCACAAATATCTAAAAGTGGTTATCTTGGTGTTATTTATATTGTATTTCTTTACAGATTTTATCAAAGGAATTGATCCAAATGTATACCACTTTATAAGTATGCTATTGTTTAGTTTTGTAATATTAACGCTGAGTTACAGTCCAGTAATTAACATACGAAACAAGCAGTTAAACTATTTAGGGAAAATATCGTACGGAATTTATATGTTTCATCCATTAGTTATGCAACTTATTGGATTTATATTGCTTAAATTGGTTGCGAAAGTTGAAATGTCGGATCTAACAATAATTTTGCTCTCGTATGGACTTGTTTTTGGCATAACTTTTATAGTTTCGCACTTATCATATCAATACTTTGAAAAACCGTTTTTAAAACTTAAAAATAAATTTAGATAATATATTATGACGTTAATCAAATCAATTTCAGGGATTCGTGGAACCATTGGAGGAAATGTTGGTGATAATTTGACACCAATTGATGCAGTAAAATTTGCAAGTGCGTACGGAACTTGGTTGAAAAAAGAATATAACAAAACAAAATTAACCGTTGTTATTGGTAGAGATGCGCGAATTTCTGGAGCAATGATTCAGAATTTGGTCGTAAATACTTTAGTTGGTTTGGGAATCGATATTATTGATCTTGGATTGTCAACAACGCCAACAGTAGAAGTGGCTGTTCCGTTAGAAAATGCTGATGGAGGAATCATTCTGACGGCAAGTCACAATCCAAAACAATGGAATGCGCTAAAACTATTAAACCATAAAGGTGAATTCTTAAATGGTGCTGATGGTGCAGAAATCTTAGAAATCGCCGAAAGCGATGATTTCGATTTTGCTGAAGTTGACGATTTAGGAACGGTAACACCAAATGATACTTACATCACAAAACATATTGAAGAAGTATTAAATCTTGCTTTAGTAGATGCAGAAGCCATTAAAAAAGCGAATTTTAAAGTCGTTGTAGATGGCGTAAATTCTACTGGAGGAATTGCCATTCCGCAGTTATTACGTGCGTTAAACGTTGATGTGGTAGAATTGTATTGCGAACCAAACGGACATTTTCCACACAATCCTGAACCACTAAAAGAGAATTTAGCAGATATTTCTGAATTGGTAGTCAAAGAAAAAGCCGATTTAGGAGTTGTAGTTGATCCTGATGTAGATCGTTTGGCATTTATTTGTGATGATGGCGAAATGTTTGGAGAAGAATATACCTTGGTCGCTTGCGCAGATTATGTATTGGGGAAAGTAAAAGGAAATACAGTTTCTAATTTATCTTCGTCAAGAGCTTTGCGCGATGTGACAGAGAAACACGGCGGAATGTACCAAGCAAGTGCGGTTGGAGAAGTGAATGTAGTGATAAAAATGAAAGATACCAATGCAGTTATTGGTGGTGAAGGAAATGGCGGAATTATTTATCCAGATTCACATTACGGACGCGATTCGTTAGTTGGAGTTGCATTATTCTTGACACATTTAGCTGAAAAGAAAATGACTGTTCGCGAATTGCGTGATAGTTATCCAAGTTATTTTATGAGCAAAAACAAAATTCAATTGACGCCACAATTAGACGTAGATGGAATTTTAAAAGCCATGGAGGAGAAGTATGCAAACGAAGATGTAACTACGATTGATGGTGTAAAAATTGATTTCGCAGAAAACTGGGTGCATTTACGAAAATCGAATACAGAACCAATTATTAGAATTTATACAGAAGCAAAATCGCAACAAGAAGCTGATGATTTGGCACAACGTATTATGAAAGAGATTTCGGCGATTGCAAACTTGTAGAAATTCTAAAATATAAAATAAAAAGCTGTCCGTTTGGATGGCTTTTTTTATTTTAGTAAAGTTATAAACTCAAGTAAAATTAATTAGAAATACTATAAGCATACTATTAATCGTTCTGTAGTTTAGAATACTGTAACAAAACACAAAATTACGCTACTTATTATATCAAACGCAAGGCACAATCATCATGGAAACTACCTATACTGACTGGAAAAACGAAGCTATTCGCACATTAGATAAAAAAACGGCTTCTTTTGACGAGTCTTTACATAAAAAAGTAGAAACAGCATATTTTAAACGTTTGTTAGAAAAAATGGCAACACATGCTGCTTCACCGAAAGGTTTAGCAATGTTTAAAGCGCAAATGAACGATCTTTTAGCTTCAATTCCTTCAAAAGAACAATTTGACAATAAAGAAATTCGACGTGCTTTTTCTAAAAAGAAAGCTAAAATTAAAAATGCTGTAATGATGAAACACAAACTCGTACACAAAGGATATTATGTAAGCATGTGGATTCCATTAGGAATGGCGTGTGGAATGCCTTGGGGAATTGTCTTTGGAAATATAGCTTTTGGCTTGCCAATAGGTTTAGCATTCGGACTCGCTATTGGAAGTTGGTTAGATGCAAAAGCACAAAAAGAAGGCAGAGTTGTGTAATTATAATATGATTTGATACCGTGTATTTAGTTCTTGTTGTAGCTTTCTAATATGATAGATAGTGATTGGTAATACACTCTCAATACTATCAAATTCATTCTCTATTTTAAATAAATAGGTGTCTTGTTCCTTATTGATATATGAAAATTGAGTGCTGATATCACTTTGTAGACTAAACGAACTTCCTTTAAGGTGTTTGTAGTCAGTTGTGTAAGTGATTGAGTCTTCTTCAAAAGTCAGTATTTCTTTTCCGTAGGTATTCCATAATAAAGATCTTAATAAAGAATAACTAAGTCCGCCAAAAAATAGTAACATTATAACTATTGATATATGAAATCCTAATCCTTCAACAAGTCGATATCCTAATACAGCAAACGGAATTAAGACACAAACTATTGCTAAAACTAGTATAGGAATTCTGCTAGCCAAAGGAGCTTTTACACCAGTAATAAAAATTTGATTTTGAGAAAATGTAACATCAGATGCTTTCATAAATGATCATTAATTACTTTCTCTCTCTTGATATGCTGGCGGCACTTTATCTCTGTGTTTCCAACGTTTGTGTACCCAATAATAATATTCGGGCACTTCTCTTATTTGTCTTTCTAGCGCTCTGTAGAAAAATTCGGTAGGTTCATGTTTGGCATAATTTGAAATTCCTTTCGGAGTTAAATCTTCAAAAATACCTTGATAATGTCCACGTTTTACTTTTTCAATTCTAAAATAAATAAAAGGCATGTCGGCTTTGCGAGCTAATGCTTCTGGTCCATCAAAGCAAGGAACCGTAATGTTCATAAAATCAGTCCAATAATAATGTGCTAATGGTTTTGGCGACTGATCACTCACCATATAATAAATTCCTAAAACACCATTATCTTGATCTTTCTTGATCGTTTTAAACGTTTCTTTCGTGGTAATTAATTTCGAATCTCGCTTCTCGCGAATATCACGTACTAACTTATCAAAATACTTATTGCTTAACTTCTTATAAATTCCGTATCCTTTAAAAGACACATATTCTTTCATCACATTCATCCATTCCCAATTTGCGTAATGTCCAGAAATTAGAATGATACTTTGTCCTTTTTTCTCGTATTCGTTAATCAATTCAATATTAGGAAACACAAAACGTTTGCGTAGGGAAGCATCTGAAATAGTAAGTGATTTAATCATTTCCAAGAACATATCACACAAATGACTATAATATTTCTTTTCCATCTTTAAACGTTCGGCGTCACTCTTTTCAGGAAAAACCAACTTCATGTTTCCACGCACAACTTTTTTCCGATAACCAACAATGTGATAAATAATCAAATAGCAAAAGTCAGAAAACAAGTAAAGTAGACGAAATGGTAAAATCGAAATCAGCCAGAGAATCGGATATATTAAAATGAACGCAATAAGCTGCATAGAGATACTAAATTTTGACAAATATAGCTATATTTGGCATGTAAAAAAGCTATTTGGAAATGAATTTAGAACCAGTAACGATCGGAATAATATTAATAAACGTTTTGCCATCTCTTAAAGGTTTTGAGGACGACTCATTTATAAATAAATATTTATTCAATATCAGCGCAATTAATAACGGGCAACACTATCGCATGTTTACGTCCGGGTTTTTACATGCAGATTTTATGCACTTGCTATTCAACATGATGACGTTGTACTTTTTTGCCGATAGTGTTATTTATCAATTTGGACCACAATATTTCTTGTTGATTTACATTGCAAGTCTCCTTTTCGGAAATTTACTCTCATACTATTTTCATAGAAATGAACCGCATTACAGCGCTTTAGGCGCTAGTGGAGCCGTTTCTGGAATTGTATATGCTTCTATCTTATTATTTCCCAACAATGATTTATACATCATGTTTATTCCGTTTCGAATAAAAGCGTACATCGTAGGAATAGGTTATTTGGCTTTTTCTATTTACGGAATGAAAAAAAGCTTAGGAAACATTGGACACGATGCGCATTTTGGTGGCGCTGTCGCGGGATTTGTCATAACGTTGATACTTCGCCCAAGTATATTGCAAGAAGAAACGCTCATAGTAGGTTTAATGGCAATTCCGATTGTTGTTTTATTTATTTTGACGAAACTTGGGAAAATTTAAAATTAATTACTTTTTCAGAAAATCTAGACCTTACAGAATAAAATAGGGGAATTTTCCTTTTGCGAAAGAGATAAAAAAGCGGTTTATTTGTTAAAACTCATACAAATGAACATTAAAACGATGCTTACCTTTATTATATTTTTGTCTTGCTGTGCTATCAATGCACAAATAGAGGTTAATGAGAAAGATTCAACAATTCAAGTGACGCCTAAATTCAAAAAAGGATTAAAATTAGCATATCAAGTCAAAAAAATTGATGCTACACTAGAAAGAAAAAACACGCTGTTTTATCAGTTCAATATGGAATTTAATGAAGTTGATAAGGACTCTTTAGATATTTATATTTACTTGTCTAATGTTAAATCAGATGAACTTCGTTTTGAACTTCTTGAAAATATAAAAACACAGATTAAATACAATCCTACAACGGGAGAATATAATGTTGCTAATCGTAAACTATTGAAAAATAGCTTGTTAAATCGTTTAGAGAAAGTAGAAGAGAAGTATGTTGATGAAAAAGAGGTGTTAGATGAACTCGCTATGGCTCGACATGAATTAACTAATGAAAAAGGAGTTTTAAATTTGATACATAAAAATGACATCAAATATTTGTTAGCTATATATAAAGAAAAACCGCTTTTTAACGTACATATAGTTGACTCACTTCCTATCATGAATCCGTATGGGTATTTTGCTAAAGAAGTGAAAGAGTACAAAGCATTTAAAACGGATAAAGGGTATGAATTTAATTTTTCTGAAAAACAAGTAATAGGCGATGGTGGTAAAGTAGTCGCTATGCAAATAGATAAAGCTTCAGAAATTAATTCAAAAAATTCTACATCAAACACTACAACTTCATTGGATGATGTTGACAAAACAACAGCACCTCCAAAAGTAGATATCTCAATAGAAGTAAATGCAATTGTAGGTACTAGCAAAGGAATTATAAAGTTATTTTACAAACGAGATACGTATGATACACCAGAATATCTTAATGAAACTATCATACAATATATGCTAATAGAGTAGAAGATCAATACTATAAAAACAAAAAATCCGATCAATTACTAATCGGATTTTTTACTTTGTAAGGAGAGCAAGATTAAATATCCTGCTTGCTACATTGTGAAAATGAAAAGTAACGCTGCTATTGCAGCTGCATCTTTTTATTTTTTAAAACTTATTTTGAAACAAGTTGTCAAAACGGTTTAAAAAATAAAAAGCCTACACTTCCATGTAGACTTTTCGAGTTAATGTGGGGAGAGCAGGATTATTTCTTGATCCTATTACGTCACTCCTGCAAATAAGAAACCAACAGCTATCGCTGTAACATTTTTTTGTTTCACTTCAAAATACAAACGTTGTTTGATTTTTCTATAAAACAAAAAAACCATGTCAATTGACATGGTTTCTTGCTTGATGTGGGGAGAGCAGGATTCGAACCTGCGAAGACGTAGTCAGCAGATTTACAGTCTGCCCTCGTTGGCCGCTTGAGTATCTCCCCAACGATATTTGTTATAAAATCGGTTGCAAATATACTATTGTTTTTGAACCATCCAAACAAAAAATATACGTTTTTTTCAATTAAAAACTAACTCGTTGAAAATCAGTTTTTATATATGTAAGTTTCCAGCTGAAAATTTAATTTTACTCATAAACTCACAACCTACTTCCCAAGCATTTCCTTAATCTTAGCTTCCAAAGCTGCTCCACGTAAATTTTTCGCAGCAATTTCTCCTTTTTCATTCAAAATAAAAGTTGACGGGATAGAACGAACATTATATGTACGCGCAATTCCATCTCTAAAACCATCTAAGTTTGAAACTTGATGCCAAGGCAATCCGTCTGTTTTAATAGCACGAATCCAATCTTCCTTAGCGTTATTCTGATTTGGACGGCCATCTAAAGAAACACCTATAATTTCCAATCCATCTTTATGATACTTTTCATAAATTTTTACCACATTCGGGTTCTCTCTACGGCAAGGTCCACACCAAGCTGCCCAAAAATCAACAATAGTTACTTTTCCTTTTATATCATTCAAAGAAACCATTTTCCCTTCTGGGTTTGGCGCTGTAAAATTCGTAGCCATTCCGCCAACAGATGAGCGTAACATTTCTGTAGTCTTTACAAATAATTGTTCTGCAACAGGTGTTTTCTTCATATCGTCTGGAAGTGCGTCAAAAAATTGCTTTGCTTTCTGCGCAGTAATCAATTTGTTTAGGAACAAACGATTCACTAACATCACAGATATATAGGAGCTAGGATGATCTAAAACATATTTTTCTTGATACTTAACTGCTTGCTGATCTAATGCAGTAACTTCTTTTTTTGTAGAATTAATCTTTTCAGTATCTTTCGATTTTATAGCTGCTTGATAACGCGCTCTTACCTCTTGGACATTTTTAGCCAACACTTTCGAGTCTTCAACAAACTTAAGATACTCTTGGTTGTGCTTTCCACCAGAAATTTTTGCCGCAGACAAACTGTCTTTACTTGCATCAATTGTAATTGTTGCATTCTCTAAAAGAACATTTATATTTCCTTGCGCACCATTAATATAGATAAATCCAAGTTGTGGGTATGCTACTTTTCCTTTAAAAAGAAACTTACCATCTTGAATAATAGCCGTATCTTTTGGTTGTGGAACGCCTTTATCATTCGGAACTTTCAAAAATGCGCGAACACCATCAGGAAGTCCATTAATAGTAGTTTCTATAGCATATCCATCTCCAGAGTTTTGTGTCTTTTTTTCGCAAGAAGCGAACAATAGTGTACCTATAATACATGTAATCACAAATACTTTCTTCACGTTTAAATACATTTTTGTTGAATAATTTTAAAAGTTAAACGCGCAAATTTAACCAAATGTGTAGAATTACCCTAGAAAAATTAAAATTGATAACGCACACCAATCGCTAAATCCATTCCTAAGTCGTTATTAAAACCATCTGCAAAGCCAAATTCAGGACGTACATCTAGTGAAAGTTGCAGTGGAAAATCAAAAGAATACTCAATACCAATAGTACCTGCAAAAAACGCATAAAAGCCATCATTTGTCAAATTACGATTGCTACTCCAACTTCCAATTCCGCCACCAGCGCCAGCATACCAATTAAATCCACCATCAATATTCCAAATCCATTGGTACAATCCCGTAATCTTATATGCATCGTATTCGTCGTTGTCTTTCCAACCCAAATCCAATTCCAATCGGTTATTGTCCCACAAAGCTCTCTGGTAAGAAATTTCTGTGCCAAATCCATTATTTCCGCCAATTCGCAATCCAATTGCATTCTCCGCTATTTGTTGTGCAGAAGCCGTATATCCTAAAAATAAAATACCTAAAATCACTAATTTTTTCATGTCTTACTAATTTATATTTTTAATTTTGTTTGATGGAACAATCCAACAACCATACCAATTACAATACATCATTTTTTTTGGATTAATTTCACATGTTAATATCTTATTGTGATACGTTACATGTTTCTTATTTATAACTAAAAAAATAAGTTTATATTGCTGCAAAAATTACACAAAGCACGCAAAACATTGACATGAAGGCGAAATTAGAACAATTGAAAGCTATTTTTTCGGGTACTATTTTTTATGATGATCTACACAGAATATTATACGCAACAGATGCATCTGTATATCGTAAACTACCGTTAGCAGTTGCCTATCCTAAAAACACAGCCGATTTAAAAGAATTGATCAAATTTGCACAGACAAACAATACGTCGCTCATTCCAAGAACAGCAGGAACTTCGCTGGCAGGACAATGTGTTGGAGAAGGAATTGTAGTAGATGTTTCAAAGCACTTTACAAAAATTTTAGACATTGACACAAATGCAAAAACGGTTACGGTGCAACCTGGAGTCGTACGAGATGCATTAAACAATGAATTAAAGCCACTCAATTTATTTTTTGGACCGAACACTTCTACGTCCAATCGTTGTATGATTGGCGGAATGGTAGGTAACAATTCATCAGGAACAACTTCGATACAATATGGCGTTACGCGCGATAAAATCATTGCGATGGATGTATTACTGTCAGATGGAAGCGAAGTGACTTTTGGCGATATCACTACGGAAGAATTCCATCAAAAACGCGCTTTGCAAACGCTTGAAGGCGCGATCTATCAAAAAATATATGACATACTGATTGATAGTAACAATCAATCGAGAATACGAATCGAATTTCCAAAAGAAGCCATTCACAGACGAAATACAGGGTATGCGATTGACGAATTGTTAAAAGCAAAACCATTTTCGGCAGACGGAAAAACGTTCAATATGTGTCAATTGCTCTCTGGAAGTGAAGGAACGCTTGCGTTTACAACAAAAATTACGCTTCAATTAGACGAATTGCCGCCAACAGAAAGTTGTGTAATTGCGGCACATTATGAAAGTATCGAAGATTGTTTGCAATCGGTTTCATTAACCATGCAGCACAATCTGTTTACTTGTGAAATGATGGATAAAATCATTTTAGATTGTACAAAGTCAAATCTGGCGCAAGCCAAAAACAGATTTTTCGTAAAAGGCGATCCGCAAGCAATATTATTACTTGAATTACGATCAAACTCAAAAGAAGACTTGCAAACACAGGCAAATGCACTGTTAGCTTCCATAAAAAAAGAAGGGAAAAGTTACCATTATCCAGTTTTAATTGGAAATGAAATTAACAAAGCGATGGAATTGCGCAAAGCAGGTTTAGGCTTATTAGGAAATATTATTGGCGACAAAAAAGCCGTGGCATGTATTGAAGATACTGCGGTTGCTTTAGAAGATTTATCAAATTATATAGCTGAATTTTCTCAATTGATGGAAAAATATCAGCAAAAAGCCGTGTATTATGCACATGCTGGTGCGGGCGAATTGCATTTACGACCAATTTTGAACTTAAAGAAGCAAGAAGATGTCGTATTATTCCGAAAAATAACGTACGATGTTGCGCGATTGGTCAAAAAATATAAAGGTTCATTTAGTGGCGAACACGGTGATGGAATTGTGCGCGCAGAGTTCATTCCTGTGATGATAGGCGAGAAGAACTATGAATTATTAAAAGAAGTAAAAGCTGTTTTTGATTCGAACAATATCTTCAATCCTGGAAAAATTGTCGATGCAGCCAAAATGGATACGTCTTTACGTTATGAAATCGATCGCAAAGAGCCAGAAATTGAAACCTTATTTGATTTCTCAGACAATCAAGGAATATTACGTGCCGCAGAAAAGTGCAATGGTTCGGGCGATTGTAGAAAACCAGCTTCTTTCTCAGGAACCATGTGTCCAAGCTACAGAGCAACGTTGAACGAAAAGGACACGACACGTGCACGCGCCAATGCATTGCGAGAGTTTTTAACGGTTTCGGAGAAAAAAAATAAATTTGATTATACAGAATTAAAAGATGTTTTTGACTTGTGTTTAAGCTGTAAAGCATGCGCGAGCGAATGTCCAAGTAATGTAGATGTGGCTGCATTAAAAGCAGAATTTTTACATCAATATTATAAATCAAATAAACCTACTTTTCGTGACAAAGCGTTTGCGTTTTCAACGAAATCGAATCGATTGGCGAGTAAATTTTCAGGACTTTCAAACTTTGTTAAAACAAATGGATTTACTTCAAAAATCATCAAAAATAAGCTAGGAGTTGCGCAAGAACGCACATTGCCTGTTAATTCAAGTAAAACTTTAGATAAAATAATTCAAAAATCAATAAATCAGTTAAATATAAATATTTCAAAAGCTAAAAAAGTATATATTTTTAGTGATGAATTCACCAATTACTTGGAATCTGAAATTGGACAAGACGCATTGATCGTATTATCGAAATTAGGTTATGAAATTAAGTATGTTAAGCACGAAGAAAGCGGACGTACATTTATCTCAAAAGGTTTCTTGCCAGAAGCAAAAAAAGTAGCAAATACAAATGTTTCAATCTTTAAAAATATCATCAATGAAAATGCGGTTTTAGTCGGAATTGAACCTTCTGCAATCTTAACATTTCGCGACGAATATATCCGTTTGGCAGATGATAAAGAAGCTGCAAAGCAAATTGCAAAACATACGTTTTTACTAGAAGAATTCCTTGCGGAAGAAATTAAAAACGGCGAAATCACTTCAGAATCCTTTACGGAAGAAACTAAAAACATCAAAATCCACGTGCATTGCTATCAAAAAGCATTATCGAATCAAAAATGTACGTACGACATCTTAAATCTTCCAAAAAACTACAAACCAACCATTATAGCTTCAGGTTGCTGTGGAATGGCAGGTTCATTCGGATATGAAAAAGAACATTACGAAGTCAGTATGAAAGTGGGCGAGCAGTCCTTATTTCCTGCGGTAAGAGCTGCGGAAGTAAACACAATTATTGCGGCAAACGGAACAAGTTGCAGGCATCAAATAAAAGATGGTACGGACAAAGAAGCGTTGCATCCGATTACTGTTTTGAGAAAAGCGTTGGTTTAGAGTCACTGCGCTCTTAGAATGTTTGTATTGATTTTGCTTCTTAAACTGCTATGAAACGTCTTTACGAGCGTTTTAGTAAAAACGTGCGGCAATCGTCTCTTAATAACTCAAAACGTCACTTCGAGTGCAAAATCCTCGATTTTGTATATCTAGAAGTACTCAGAAACCAACCTCTTATAAATACTTGTTTCATTAACTATTATTGCCAATCGGTAAATAAACACAAAACTTCAAAAAATATATAAAATATAGCTATAACTAGTTATTTGAATATTAGTCATTTATCAACACTGTATTTCAAATGTCAACTTAATTTCAAGCAATTGTTGGGTTTTTAAATCTGTTAGTTTAAATTTACAATTGTTAAAATAATACAATGGCAGGAAATACTTTTGGATCACTTTTTAAATTGACCACTTTTGGAGAATCGCATGGAGCAGCAATTGGCGGAATTATTGACGGTTGTCCAGCTGGTTTAGCATTGGATTTAGAGATGATTCAACAAGAGATGAATCGCAGAAAGCCTGGGCAGTCCGCCATTGTTACACAACGAAAAGAACCCGATACAGTTGTTTTTTATTCAGGAATTTTTGAAGGAAAAACGACAGGAGTTCCCATCGGATTTGCAATTCATAATACCAATCAGAAATCACACGATTATTCACACATAAAAGATTCGTATCGTCCATCACATGCCGATTACGTGTACGATCAAAAGTACGGACATCGCGATTATAGAGGCGGCGGAAGAAGTTCTGCGCGTGAAACCGCTTGTAGAGTTGTTGCAGGCGCCATTGCCAAACAACTACTTTCAGATGTTAAAATAAATGCTTTTGTGTCTTCTGTGGGAGAAATTACATTGGATAAAAACTATCACGAATTAGATTTTTCGTTAACAGAAAGTAATCCTGTGCGTTGTCCAGATCCTGCGAAAGCAGCAGAAATGGAAGAACGAATTCGCCAAATCAGAAAAGAAGGCGACACTATTGGCGGAACCATCATGTGTGTTTTGCAAAATGTACCTCTTGGTTTGGGTGAACCTGTGTTTGATAAATTACACGCGGAATTAGGAAAAGCCATGTTGTCCATAAATGCCGTAAAAGGTTTTGAATATGGAAGCGGATTTGAAGGCGCAACCATGAAAGGAAGCGAGCACAATGATATTTTTAACGAAGATGGAACTACGAAAACCAATCTTTCAGGTGGAATTCAAGGTGGAATCAGCAACGGAATGGATATTTACTTTAATGTAGCTTTTAAGCCTGTGGCAACGATTATGCAATCGCAAGATACGATCAATAAAGACGGTGACATTGTTGAAATGAAAGGAAAAGGACGTCACGATCCGTGTGTAGTGCCAAGAGCTGTGCCAATTGTAGAAGCAATGGCTGCTTTGGTATTAGCCGATTATTATTTAATCAACAAAACAATCAAAAAATAACAACTAACCATACATAAAAGGAACTGCATGAAAAAAATGGCATTACATTGGAAAATTTTGATAGGAATGGTGTTGGGCGTATTGTTCGCTTTCATCTTACTATCAACTTCTTGGGGAAGTGGAAAAGTAGTTTTAAAGGAAATTCCCGCTTCGCAAGAAATTGTGCAACAAATTGTAAATGGTGAAGCTGTTACTTCTGTCAAAAATATTCCTGCAAAAGTAATTGAATCAACACGTGCCGAATATTTCATTAGTCGTTGGGTAAAACCTTTCGGAACCATATTTATCAACTTATTAAAGTTAATTGCAGTTCCGTTAATTCTTGCTTCGTTGATAAAAGGAGTCTCTGATTTAAAGGATATTGCCAAAATTAAAAAGATGGGATTGCGTACCATTGGAATTTATGTAGTTACCACCTTAGTTGCCATTATTATTGGGTTGGGAATTGTAAACACGGTAGAACCTGGCAAGGGAATGTCCAAAGAAACGATTGAAAAAATTAAAGAAAAATATGCAGATTCTGATGGTGTCAAAGATAAAATGACCAAAGCCGCAGTACAAAAAGATGCAGGTCCATTACAAGCTTTAGTTGATATTTTTCCAAAAAACATCTTTAAATCGTTAGGAGAAGCAAAAATGCTTCAAATTATCTTTTTTGCATTATTCTTAGGAATCTGTCTATTACTAATTCCAGAAAACAAAGCCAAACCCATGATTGATATTTTCGATTCCTTGAATGAAATCGTCATGAAAATGGTCGATTTAATCATGCTGTTTGCACCGTACGCCGTTTTTGCTTTATTAGCAAATGTAATTGTCGCCTTTGATGATGCTGAAATATTGATAAAATTACTATCGTATGGATTGTGTGTTGTTGGCGGATTAATTTTAATGATCGTTTTCTACTTAATAATCGTAAGTGTATACACGAAAAAATCGCCATTATGGTTCTTAAAACAAATAAGTCCTGCGCAATTACTAGCATTTTCTACAAGTTCAAGTGCAGCAACTTTACCTGTTACAATGGAAAGAGTAGAAGAGCACTTAGGAGTTGACAAAGAAGTTTCAGGGTTTGTATTGCCAGTTGGAGCCACTGTAAATATGGATGGAACGAGTTTATACCAAGCCATTGCTGCGGTATTTATTATGCAAGTGCTTACGCCAGATGACATCAATTTTCAAGTGCAATTAATTATTGTATTTACCGCATTATTGGCTTCTATCGGAAGTGCTGCCGTACCAAGTGCAGGAATGGTAATGTTAGTAATTGTATTAGAATCTGTAGGATTTGATCCGACATTATTACCCGTAGGATTGGCATTAATCTTTGCAATTGACAGACCTTTAGATATGTGCAGAACGGTTATTAATGTAACTGGTGATGCTACTGTTTCTATGGTTGTGGCCAAATCATTGGGCAAACTAAACGATCCAACACCTAAAAATTGGGATGATAATTATCCTCCTAAAGAATCATAGTATAAAAATCAACTATTTTATATATTTTTAGTAAAACCAAAAATTAACCAAAAAAAGTACCTCAATGAATATCTGTTTTTTAATGTATCCTTGGGAAGATATTGATCCTGAAAATGATACAAGTTTAGCTTTAATTAAAGAATGCGTAAAACGCGGACATGGAGTTGCGATGTGTACACCTTCTAATTTGACGATTAGAGATAGTGTGACCAATGCTTTTTGTACAATGATTACCCGAATGGAGAAGGTGCCTAGTACGCTAAAATCCTTTTATGGAAAAGCCGTTTTACGTGAAGAAATGTTACCGTTAGCTGGTTTTGACGTGATTTTTATGCGCGCAAATCCACCGTTAGATCCAATTATGTTAAACTTTTTAGATTCTGTGAAAGATGATGTTTTCATCGTAAATTCACTTCAAGGAATGCGAGAAGCTAACAATAAGTTATATACTGCCGCTTTTGGTGATGCGCATAGTAACATTATTCCAAATACGCATGTATCTAAGAATAAAGATTATTTGGTACAGCAAATTAAAGAATCGAAAGCAGATAAGATGATTCTGAAACCTTTAAATGGTTTTGGTGGTTCAGGTGTGATTCTGATTGAAAAATCAGCAATGAATAACATTAAATCATTGTTAGACTTTTACATCACAAGTGGTGATAGCGGATCAAACTATGTCATTTTACAAGATTATATAGAAGGAGCCGATCAAGGTGATGTGCGTATCTTACTTTTAAATGGTGAGCCAATTGGCGCCATGAAACGTGTGCCTGGTTCAGACGATCACAGATCAAATGTAAGTGCCGGCGGAAGTGTTCAGAAACATTCGCTAACCAAAGAAGAAAAAGCTTTGTGTAAGCAAATTGGTCCAAAATTAGTTAATGACGGATTGTATTTTGTTGGAATTGACGTTATTGGCGGAAAACTAGTAGAAGTCAATGTGATGTCGCCAGGTGGAATTACATACATAAACAAAGTATACAAAGTAAAATTACAAGAAAAAGTAATTGATTTCGTGGAAAGTAAAGTCACGGATAAATTACAAGCATTTGATAGACGCGTGCGACTGCGTAAAACAGTTGATGACGCCTAATGCAAATACAAGAAATAAAGTCAATAGTATCCGTAGATTGGTTGCAAGAATATCTTCATGCAACCAATCTTATAGTTTTAAACGGAACGATTCCGCGTGTTGTAGACGCGAATAAACCAACGATTACATCGCAAATTCCGAATGCACGCTTTTTTGATATTAAAAAAGTATTTAGTGATATTGATGCACCATTTCCGAACACTATGATTTCGGTAGAAACGTTTACCAAAAAAGCACAGCAACTTGGCATAAATCAAGATAGTGTTATTGTTGTGTATGACGAATTGGGTATTTACGCTTCGCCAAGAGTTTGGTGCATGTTTAAAGCGATGGGTTTTAACAATATTGCAGTTTTAGATGGCGGATTTCCTGCGTGGGAAGCATCAAACGGTATAACAGAAGCAAAAACTACTTTTAGTGGAACTACTGGAAATTTTCAAGGAAAAGATCAGTTGCAACTGTTTAAAAATTATAACGACATGCTTCAAGAAGTAAAAAATGAAGCGAGTATTATTTTAGATGCGCGTTCGGAAGCGCGATTTACAGGAAAAGTCCCTGAACCGAGAAAAGGATTGCGGAGCGGACATATTCCGACGTCAAAAAATCTTCCATATACTGAAGTTTTGCATCAAAATACGTTTAAATCAAAACAAGAACTTAAAGAAGTATTTTCATCCTATCAAATCGAAAAAAAACCATTTACATTTTCATGCGGAACAGGAATTACGGCATGTATTTTAGCTTTAGCGGCTGAATTTGCTGGTTTTACAGAATTTACTGTATATGACGGATCGTGGACGGAATGGGGAAAATTATATCAAGAAATCAATTAAAAAGAAGCACACAATGAATTTACAAAAGATAAAAGATTTTATTTATAAAAACATAGCGTATATAGCTTTGTACAATGTTGCTTTTGCATTCTTTTTTTATATAATACGATACAATGGTGTAAAATACGAAACATTAAGAACGATTAGTTATTTGCAATTTGACTTTTTAGATTTGTCGTATTTTAAAATACGATTATTCAAAGTAAGATATATGTTTGATTCTGGTTTCTTTTCCGGATTATCAGAAGTCTTTAATCCTGTTTTTTACACTATCATTTTAATTGGAGCCATTTTATATATTCGATCAAAAGGAGAAGAAAAACGATTGTTAGAATTTGGTATTGCAGTTACATTTATTGCGAATTTAATTGTGTTGTTAATCGCTTTATTTGGAACTATTTATATTCTTTACAGTTTAGGAGATATCAGTGCAAGAGTTAGTCTCTCAGAAATTGTTTTATTAGCACTATTTCAATTAGTAAAGGTATTCCTTTTAGTAGCAGTTTGTTATCTCTTTTTGAAAGAAAGTAGAAAACGTCGTGAATTTGAAATATTACCAGAAGGAACATTAGATGTCGTTTTTCTGCAAGATGGAAAACGTGAAATTGGACATAAAAGAACAAGCAAAGCTGCGCGATGTGCAAATTATGCCATTGATTCTGCATTAATTATATTGATATTTTCTCCTATACTAATGAACGGAATGTTCCGTTCTGTCAGTAGAAGCCTTGAAAGCACTTTTGGGGAAAATTTTGGTCTATATATAGTCTTTCTCTTTTTTGCTGTTTTATATTATATACTTTTTGAAGGATTATTTAGATCAACACCAGGTAAATACATAACTAGTAGTGCCGTTACAGGATTTGGAAAACTAAGAGTAACAGGCTTGCAAATTGTAGGACGTTCTTTTGGTAGAAAAATTCCGTTCAATCCATTTTCGTTTTTTGGAGAAATAGGTTGGCACGATTTGTTTTCAGAAACTACGGTGTGTTCCTATAAGTCAGATGATAAATACAAAGGAACAGTTGCAGGTGTTATGGTAGCCGCAGCCGTATTAATTATAATTGTAATGCTAGGTAATTTAACGCGTTAAAACGCAGATTTTGTATTTTTGCCTTATAGAAAAGTATGAAAAAAGAAGATCAAGAACGAATAAGTACAGAGTTACTCGATACATTGGTTGTATTAGAAAAGTTGAAGCTGAAACCGAAAAGCTTGTTCAAACAAGCTAGT
>NZ_JBGCDL010000347.1:0-19854 GCF_045105435.1 Kordia sp.
TAAGAACGAAGCATTCATGTTAGCGCAAATTCCTTTTTTGAGTAAGTAGCCAAAGAATAATTCGTCATTAATGATTTCCGCATCAAAGAAGTAGTTTTTCACTTGATCAATTTCTTTGTCCAATTCGCACAAGCTTAAATCGTGCGTAGCAATGATTCCCGCTGCATTTTGTGACGCCAGTTTTTGTACTATTTTTTTAGAACCCATGGCTTTGTCATGACTGTTGGTTCCTTTTAAAATTTCATCCAAAATGATAAAATACGTATCGTTTTCAATTTTGTCTACAATCATTTTTAAGCGTTGCAATTCTGAAAAGAAATACGAAGCACCTTCCGCTAACGAATCGGTTGTACGCATGCTTGTAATGAGTTTTATGGGCGAATAGTTTGCTGCTGCTGCACAGATTGGCAATCCGACGTTAGACATTACAATACTTAGTGAAACCGTTCGTAGAAACGTACTTTTCCCAGCCATGTTTGCACCTGTAATGATGAAGAATTCTGAGTTTCCTATGTTGAAATCATTGTCAATTCTGTTTGCAGTTCGCAATAACGGATGTCCTAATTTTTTAGCATTCATTACTTCTTTTGCGTTGCTATCAATCGTTGGATACGTAAATTGCGGATGATTGAACGCAAAGTTTCCTAAGCTGTTGTACGCATCAAAAAAGGTAACGACTTCAAACCATTGTGCGACTTTGTTTCGGTGCTTGTTTATCCAAATTTCTATTTGATACGATTTAGAGATATCCCACAATAACAATCCATTTAGAAAGATACCAACCAAGATGTTGTTTCTATTGTCTAAGGCATCAATTCGTTTGGAAAACCCGTTGACTAAAGTAGATGCTTTTTGCACATCGCTATGAATGTTTTGCTGTTTTTGTTTTAGCAATGTGGTTGTGTATTCTTCTTCTTCAATGCGTTGTAATAGTTGTCCGTATTGCTGAAAGGTATCTTTTGCTTTGTTGGTATGGATTGAAAGGTGATTGATATTTTTTAGAAATTTCCCTGTGATTCCCAATCCTACAAAAAGCCATAATAAAGCCGCTAAGAATGGTAAAATTTCCAAAGAAACTAGCGTAATGATTGCAATAGAAAGTGCTGAGAAAATTAGTGGTAAGTATTTGATTGATTTTGGAATGAAACTTTTGTATTCCTGCAACCATATGGTGATATTTTTGGATGTTGTTTCCACTTTTATTAATAAAGCAATGGCCGAAAAATGTTGTCGCCAATCTGCTTTTTGTGCGAGTTCTTGTATGGCTTCTTGTCGTGTTGAAATTTCTAAAATATCATTGCTTGCAAGTACGTTTGCCAATTCATTTTTTCCTTCTTTTGTGGTTGATCGGTTTAAGTATTGAAAGAAAGAAGCATTTCCAAAGAGATCAATATCATAACTAAATTCGTGTGAAGCATCTAAAAATTCTTCGCCTGTTGGCAATTTGGAAAGATCGCCATTTAGTACATCAAGCTCCAATTGATTGCATTGAATTAACGCTTTTAGCTTGTTGCTTTTGTAGACCAAATCGGAGTGGCGAAAGACTAAGAATAGAAAGATTGCCATTCCAATTACGGAAGCCAATACTACATAACCCCATTTTCCGAATAAGAGATATATCGCGAAAGCTATACTTAAAAAAACAATCAAACGAAGTACACTTGACTGATTGAGTTTTCGGCGTTGCACTTTTAATTCGGCTTCAAATTTTGCTTTTTGTTGTGTGTAAAATTCTTTAGGGTTTTGCATGGTGGTATTCTGAGAAATATATTGCCAAGAAACAAAAAAAAACGCAAACCATATAGCTTTGCGTTCGTTAGTATTTTATCCTAAGAAAAGTTTAACAATTACCATTTTATTTTTTTACAATAAGTTTATTTTTTGAAGTAAATCGTCTTTGTGTTTTTTACCTATTGGAATACTTACGTTGTGAATGACAATGTTGTTTTGATGTATTTGTTCTAAATAGTCTAAGTTGACGATGTAACTTCTGTGAACACGCACAAATTTTTTGTTGAGTTTGGTGATGATTTTGTTCAAATTGCCACGAATTAGATGTTTTTGACCGTTTTTTAGCTGAATTTCCGCATATACATGTTCGCTTTTGATCAATAGAATGTCGCCAAATTTTAGTTTGATAAACACATTTTTTTCTTTGATGAAGAATGCATCTTTGATAATGAGTTCTTCTTCATTGACTTCACCAACACGTTTGGAGTAATTGTATAGCGCAATTTCGATTGATGTATATAATTCGTCCTTTGTGAACGGTTTGACCAAATACGCTGGCGGCATTACTTTTTTTGCTTGCGAAACTGTAAGCGGATCGGAATTTGAAGTTAAGAATATGAACGGAAAATCGTAGTTTTCCCTAATTTTTTCTGCAATGTCGATTCCTGTTTTTCTACCGGAGAGTTGAATATCCAAGATGGCAATATCAGGTTTTTCGGCTTCTATGCTTTCTATAGCTTCCGTGTAGTTTATAACTGGCTCTAAGGCTTCATAACCTAGTTCTTCAAGCGTATCACAGATATGATCGGCAATGATAATTTCGTCTTCAGCTACTAATATTTTTACTTTGCTCATCGTGTAATTAGTCTAATAATGCTCTGGCGTTTGTGTCTTTGAATACAATCTCGAAAGATGCGCCTTCCACATTGTTTACGTTAAATTGTCCTTGCAATTGTTTTGTCAATCGTTTTACTAAACGCAAACCTAAACTTTTTACTTTGGCTAAGTCAATAGAAGCGTCAATTCCTTTTCCATTGTCTGCTACAACGAGCTTGTATTCTTCGTCGTTTAGTTTGTTAATGGAAATGTTGAGTGTATTTTCTGCGGAAGCGTCAAAAGCATATTTATAGGCGTTTGTAATTAATTCGTTTACAATTAAACCCAACGGAATTGCTGTATCAATGTCAAATTGCATGTTTTCCGTTTGAATGTTGGTTTGCACTTTTTTCTCGGAAGCGTACATGTATGAAAGTTCTTTGACTAAGGTTTGAATGTATTCGTCAAAATCAATTAAACCTGTATCGTTTTGATAGAGTTTTTGGTGAATTAACGCCATCGATTTGACTCTGTTTTTACCTTCATTTGCTAAGTTTAAAGCTTTTTCGTCTTCGATACCTTTGGTTTGTAATTCCAGTAAGCTTGATACAATTTGGAAGTTATTTTTTACTCTGTGATGTACTTCTTTGAGCAAGAGTTGTTTTTCCTGCAAGGCTTTTTCTATGATTTTATTTTTTTCGTCAAGCAGTTTTGATGTTTTCTTTTTACGTTGATAGGCGTAATACGCAAATCCACCAAGCGCTAATGCAGCTAAAAATAATGCTAAGAGAATTTGTTGTACGTGTTGTTCTTGTTGAATTTTATTTTTTTGTTCTAAGTCTAAAACGGCTAAGGTTTCTGCATTTCGAATACTGTCTTTGTATTGTTTTTTTTCAAAAGCATAGGTGAGTTCTAACTCTTTTTCATTTTCGATTTTGGCTTTATTTACGAGTGAATCTTTGGTGCGCGCAAATGTATCAAGATAGAAGAAAGCTTTTTCGTCATCATTCATATCTTCGTATAAAGCCGCTAAATGTCGCGCCACATATTGTTTATCTTTTAGTTTATTGAGCTTGTCCCAAATTTTAAAGGCAATTTCAAATTCTTTGATCGTGTTGCGTTTATTTCCTAAAAATCCCCAATAATCGCCCGTAGTTTGATGTAGGTATCCTAAGAAACTTGGATTTACTTTTTTGGGCAATCCGTTTTTTGCATTGGAAAGATATACATACGCGCTGTCATATTTTTTTTCCTGCATCAATGCTCTTGCCATGTGAACTGACGCATAGGCTTTTCCGTACATAAAGTTGATACTATCTGCCAATTTGATGGAAGTTGTTAAGTTGTTTTTACGTTCTTCCATTTTTACACAGTCGCAACTTGCGTGAATCATTCCTAAGTTATTTCGCCATACAACAACACTTCTTTTGTTATTTTTACTTTCAAAGAAATTGAGCATTTCCGCAATAGTTGCCACACTTTCCTTGTAATATCCTTTGCTGTAGTATAAGAAACTTTTTGCTTGCAGAATGGGCAATAGTTTTTCACCTTTTTTGTAGTGTAAAGCAATTTTTTGTGCTGCATTTAAGTCTTTTATTGAATTGTCTGTTTGAGAAAAATTCTGGTATACGTTTGATCGAAATGAATACGCATTGATGATGAGTTCTTTATCGTCAATTTGTTTGGCATACGCTAATGCTTTGTTGACTGCTTGAAATGCTTCTTCATATTTACTTTGCGATTGATACGCTCTTCCCATAGCAACATACGCTTTGCTCAAAGCGGCTTTATCGTTAAGTTCTTCGTATAAAGTAATAGCCTTTTTAAAGTGAATAATGGATTTCATTTCTCCATAACTTGCGCGTAATGCAATCGTATTTTCGGTTTCTGCTAGTAGTTTTTTATTATTTAATTTTTGTGCGAATTCTTTTTGAAGGTCTAAAAGGTATATTAAACTATCTTTTTGATTCGTTTTTGCGACCAATGCAACAATACTGTCATACTGCTTTTGTGTGGTTAATTGTTGGGCAGAAACACAAAAAGCAGTACATAAGACTGCTATAAAAAGATACGATTTGAATGATTTTAAAGATATCAATAATCTATTCATGGTTGGTTAGGTTTTCACAAATGTACTGTATGTTTTTAAACATTTATAGGAGATCAGCTTCAAAATAAAGCAGATCTCCTTTTCAATACTGATATTACGGATTTCCTAGTTTATGGTTATTTTCTTGACAATTGTTTGACCAATATCGCTTTTAATTTTCAAGAAGTATAAACCTGATTGCAATTTAGATACATCCATTTTTGCACGTCCATTTTTAATGTGTGCATTACTATTGTATACCATTTGCCCAGTAATGCTATACATTGTAATGTTTGTTTTATTGATTTGATTGCTATTAAATTGTACCGTTAATATATCTTTTACAGGATTTGGACTTACTTGTATGTGTATCGCCAAGTTTTCTTCGTCAATACTTAGTGGCGCTGTTAATACACCTTCAAACCATGCAAAATGCCCTGGATTAAAACCGCCTACAACAGCATCCATGACACCATCTCCGTTTACATCTCCCATTGTAATTGTTGCGAATTGTCCCATGTCAAATGTTGCTAAATCGCCTGGAAATGATTGGTATGCGAAGTCATCGTAATCTGGCGCAGCTGCATTTCCTATGTTTTCTATCCAACGAAATGTGCCGTCGTCTCTTCCTAAACACATGTCTAAATCGCCGTCATTTCCAATGTCTACTAGTGTTGTTGTAGTTATTAATACATCTCCATGCGGCCAGTTTCTTTGAAAAGAACCTGTTCCAGCATCTAAATCCCAAGGGTTTTCTAAGTTGTATTTACGTTCAAATACGGGTGCAAATTTGGTTCCTGTATTTTGCATGTACGAAACAGAATCGTTACTTACACATACCAAATCAAAATCTTCGTCATTATCAATATCTACCAAACCAATACTTGGAAAGTTTGCCATATTCTGATTTGCTATTCCAGGAATTGTAGCTGCAACAAAGTTAGGAACGGTTGCAGTTCCAGTATTTTCATAATAGTGTAAATCATCTGTATTAGCTCCTGTAGCATTTACTTTACTTCCAAGTAATAAATCGAAGTCACCATCATTATCCATGTCAACAAAGTCACATTTTGTTTCATTGTTTCCTCCTGGCGCATATCCTACGGCATCCAATGTAGGTAATGCTGTAGCAACCCAATTTGGAGCTGTAGAAGTTCCTGTGTTTTCAAAATAATATAGTTTTCCTAGTGAGGATTGACTTCCAGTAACCATATCCATATCGCCATCGCCATCCATATCTACTAATACAGGACAAGCCAATCTGCCTGTTGATGAAGGAACAACTAGTGTATTTAAACCTGCGGGCGTTGGCCCTGGAGCCGTAACACCCGTTGGAAGTGCTAGCGTAGAATTTTGGTGTATTCCACGAAATTCAAATGTATCGGGATATATTTGCGCAATTGATAGGTGCGTGACCAATATACTGAGTGCAAAAAGTAATTTTTGTTTCATAAGATTTGAGTATTTTCTATAGGTTAACAAAGCAAATATAATTTGAAAAGCACTCTGTAGTTTCTTAAATGTTCTGAACGTATTGTATAATGTTCTGAATCTCCTATTGGTGTTATGAAGCAAAAAAAGCGAACATCAATTCAGATATTCGCTTTTGTATTTTTAGTATGATTTATTTATAGTTTTTTACCATCTACCTCTTTAAAGAAAGTAATGATGGTTTGTACTGCGTTTGTGTAGAATGTTGGATGAATGTTCTCGAAGTCATCTGTAGGTTTGTGATAATCTTTATGATCTTCCACTCCAAAATAGACAAATGGAATTTTTGCTTTGTGAAATCCTGCGTGATCACTGGCAAATGTCCATTCTTTGTGACCAATTTTTAAGCTTACTTCTCCGCTTATTTTTGTATTTTCTATGATTGATTTGTATTGCGGATAGTGCTGCGGACCAACTGCATATAATTCTTTTTTATCACTACGACTTATCATATCCATGTTGATATTTAGCTTGAGTTGCGTTTTTGGTACGATTGAATTTTCAACATAATAAAACGAACCAACCAACCCTTTTTCTTCCGCATCAAAAGCAGCCAATATTACTGAATGTTTTGGTGGATATTTCTGAAAGTATTCTGCAAAAGCGAACAACGCACTTATTCCAGAAGCATCATCATCCGCACCATTATATATTTTTCCTTTTTTTATTCCTTCATGATCGTAATGTGCAGATATTATAATATATTCGTTTGGTGTTTCGCTTCCTTTGATGAATCCGATGATATTTTCACCTTGCTTTATTTTCTTGTTTTTAGGTAATGGAAATGCTTGTTCAAATACTTTTCCTAGTGGTTTTACACCTAATCGTTCAAATTCGGCAATGATGTATTTTTTCGCTTTTTTAGCGCCTTTTGTACCTGTTTCACGACCTTCGTATGCATCGTCAGACAATTCTTTGATATGTGCTAATAGTGCTTTTTCTGAAAAATCATACGACGTTTCAACCTGCGTTTTTGTTTCCGTTTTTGATTTGTTTTGCGATGTACAACTAAACGTGAATAGTATACAGATTGAAAGAATGAGCTTAAATCGTAACATGGTGTTTTTTTGATGAATTTAATAAAAAAATCCCAAGCAGCTTGTACTTGGGATTTTTGTATGATTTTATATGATATAAATTTATCCTTTGAAAGATGCTTTTAAATACTCACGATTCATACGTGCAATATTTTCAAGTGAAATTCCTTTCGGGCATTCTACTTCACAGGCGCCAGTATTTGTACAGTTACCAAAACCTTCCGCATCCATTTGGTTTACCATGTTCATTACACGATCGGTTGCTTCTACTTGTCCTTGTGGCAATAATGCAAATTGCGATACTTTCGCCGAAACGAATAACATGGCACTAGAGTTTTTACAACTTGCTACACAGGCTCCACAACCAATACATGTTGCTGCATCAAAAGCAGTATCTGCATCGTGTTTGTTGATCGGAATAGCATTGGCATCAATCGTATTTCCTGAAGTATTTACAGAAACAAATCCACCTGCGTGTTGTACACGATCAAAAGCGCTTCTGTCTACCACTAAATCTTTGATTACCGGGAATGCTTTTGCTCTAAATGGTTCAATATATATTGTATCGCCATCTTTAAACTTACGCATGTGCAACTGACATGTTGTTACGCCACGATCTGGACCGTGTGCTTCACCATTAATGTATAGAGAACACATTCCGCAAATTCCTTCACGACAGTCATGATCAAACGCAACGGGCTCGTCTCCTTTTGTAATTAGTTCGCCATTTAAAACGTCTAACATTTCAAGAAAAGACATATCAGGAGAAATATCGTTGATAGAATAATCAACCATTTTTCCTTTAGCATTTGCGCCTTTTTGACGCCATATTTTTAATGTTAAATTCATAATTTTATGCTTTTGGCTATTAGCTTTTGGCTGTTAGCTAGTTGCTAATGGCTAAAGGCTAAAAGCAATATTATTTATAACTTCTTTCTTTTACTTCTATATTCTCGTACTTCAACTCTTCTTGGTGCAATACAGCATCTTTTGGTTCTCCTTTATATTCCCAGGCAGAAACATATTGGAATTCTTTACGACGCATTGCTTCACCTTCTCCCGTTTGGTATTCATCTCTAAAATGTCCACCAGCAGATTCTTCACGTTGTAACGCATCTTTCGCAAATAATTCTCCTAGTTCAAGGAAATCTGCTACACGACCTGCTTTTGCTAATTCTTCATTGAATTCGTTAGCGTCTCCAGGTACACGTACATCTTTGTAGAAGTCTGCTCGTAGTTGAGAAATTTCTTCAATAGCAGCTTTTAAATCTTTTTCGTTACGCGCCATTCCGCATTTGTTCCACATGATTTTCCCTAATTTCTTGTGGAAATAATCAACTGGCTTCGTTCCGTTATTGTTGATTAATTTATCAATAGATTCTTTTACATTTTTTTCAGCTGCATCAAACTCTTTTGAATCTGTTGCAATGGGTCCTGTACGAATATCATCTGCTAAGAAATCACCAATTGTATAAGGCAATACAAAATATCCATCTGCTAAACCTTGCATTAAGGCAGAAGCTCCTAAACGGTTGGCTCCGTGATCAGAGAAGTTTGCTTCTCCAATGGCGAATAATCCAGGAACAGTAGTTTGTAGGTTGTAATCTACCCAAATTCCTCCCATTGTATAATGTACCGCTGGGTAAATCATCATTGGCGTTTCATACGGATCTTCATCTACAATTTTGAAATACATTTGGAAAAGGTTTCCATATTTGTTTTTCACAACTTCTTGCCCTAGTTTTTTTACTAAAGCAGCATCGTCTTCATTCAATCCTTTTACGTGTGCTTGCTCTTTTCCGTAACGCTGTATAGCAGCAGCAAAATCTAAGTAAACTGCTTCTCCTGTTGCGTTTACTCCAAAACCTGCATCGCAACGTTCTTTGGCTGCACGCGAAGCAACATCACGCGGTACTAAGTTACCAAAGGCAGGATAACGACGTTCTAGGTAGTAATCTCTGTCTTCTTCTTTTAGTTGTGTTGGCTTCAACGTTTTGTTACGAATTGCGTCTACATCTTTTTTGTGTTTTGGTACCCAAATACGTCCATCATTACGTAATGATTCAGACATTAAGGTTAGTTTCGATTGATGATCTCCCGAAACTGGAATACATGTTGGGTGAATTTGTGTGTAACAAGGATTTGCAAAGTATGCACCACGTTTGTGTGCTTTCCAAGCTGCTGTTACATTACTTCCCATGGCGTTTGTAGAAAGGAAGAATACGTTTCCGTATCCACCAGTTCCTAATACAACAGCATGTGCAGAATGTCTTTCTATTTCTCCTGTAACTAAGTTACGTGCTATAATTCCTCTTGCTTTTCCATCAACAATAACAACGTCTAACATTTCGTGACGGTTGTACATTTTGATTTTTCCACGACCAATTTGACGGTTCATGGCAGAATACGCTCCAAGTAATAATTGTTGTCCTGTTTGTCCTTTGGCATAAAAAGTACGTGATACTAATACACCACCAAATGAACGGTTATCAAGTAATCCACCATAATCACGAGCAAAAGGAACTCCTTGTGCTACACATTGATCAATGATATTTGCAGAAACCTCAGCCAATCGATATACGTTTGCTTCGCGCGAACGATAGTCGCCACCTTTTACCGTATCGTAAAAAAGTCGGTAGGTTGAATCTCCATCTCCTTGATAGTTTTTTGCTGCGTTGATTCCTCCTTGTGCTGCAATTGAGTGCGCACGACGTGGAGAATCTTGGAAACAAAATGCTTTTACATTATATCCTAATTCAGCTAATGTCGCTGCCGCAGATCCACCTGCGAGTCCTGTTCCTACTACAATAACATCAATAAGACGTTTATTGGCAGGGTTTACAAGGTTGATTTTATTTTTATGATTTGTCCACTTATCTGCTAGTGGTCCTTGAGGTATTTTTGAATCTAAAGCCATAGTTTTGATAAGTTTTTTAGTGTGCTAAGTGATGATATAATGCGATAAAGATAAATCCTACTGGAATTCCGATAGCATATACTTTACTCACACCTTTTAATCCTCTTGTGTATTTATTATTTGCTCCAACTGATTGGAATGCAGAGTTAAAACCATGCAATAAGTGCAATGCTAAGAATACAAATGCAACAACATAGATTCCCACGATTACTGGGCTTTCAAAGTGCTCTACTAGTTCTTTGTAGTAACGTGTCGGATCTTCTATTTTTTCTATTTGTGGAGAAATATACTTCACCATCATTTCATGCCACCAAAGTTGAGACATATGTACAATAAGGAAAGCTTCAATAAGTAAACCTGTCCAAATCATGTTTCTACTCATCCAAGTAGAGTTGGCGTTTCCGTTATTTTTTGCATATTTTACTTCTCTTGCTTTGCGGTTTTGTAATTCAAGAATGATTCCCATCGTAAAATGGAAAAGGATTCCAATAATTAAAACTGGTTGCAAGATAAATTGTACTGCCCAAAATGTTCCCATGAAGTGTGATGCTTCATTGAAAGCATTTTCACTAAATACAGAAAGAATGTTTATTGCAAAATGTTGTAGTAGAAAAAACATTAGGAAGAGTGCCGAAAGTGCCATCGCAAACTTTCTTCCAATCGAAGAATTTAAAATTCCGCTCATTATAATTGTGATTAATTATTTGTTTCACAAATATAAGGCGCGCTAAGTGTCTCTACAAGTTTTAGCCCTTGTTTTGAAGTTTATTTAGAATCGATTTAATTAAAAATTGAATCTTGGATTGACAATAGAATTGTAAATTGATCCAAATGAATAGCTAAAGCCAACTGTAACCCAATAATTATAGCCCGATTGTAATTGTTGTTGCTGGAGCAATAATTCTTCTAGTGATACATCTCCAGCAGGAAGATTGATTTGATTTCTGGTAATTCTGTAATTCCCTCCAATATCAAAATTAAATCCTTTAAATATTCTGATATTCGCACCCAAATAAAACCCTAAAGAATTCAACGTTGTATCATCCAAATACTGACTAAAGAATACTTCTCCATTAATATTTCCCCATTCTTGACGAACACTTCCACCTAGTAAAAGTATGTGTTCAAATAAGAGTTCTTTTTCTTCACCAAATACCGATCGCTCTAAATAATCGTTAAAAACCAATCCATTTCGATAGGATAGAATGAGTTGTTTTTTTGCAGATTGTTCGTATTTAAAAAAATTATATTCTATAGCAGGTCTAAACCGCCAAAATAATTTATAATTACGATAGGTTGACGTTCCAATATCGCCAAAGAAACCATAAGACCAATGGCTATTTATACTCAAAACATCACTTACATTTAAAGATTTATTGTTGTTAATCGCTATAATATCTTCTCCATCAAAAGTAAAGGTCGATTTGTTTTCACCAAAACTTGCTCTCAATGAAAATTTGTTTTTCTCAGTGACTCTTTTCGCCGAAATATTAAAATCTAAGTTACTTGATTTGTTTGTTTCTTCTCCATTGAAATATCCTCTAGCGCCAAGTCTGAATACCCAAAAATCCCAAACGTCGTTTTCTACAACTTCGGTTTCATTTTCTGGACTCGGAACAGCAACTGTGACATTAGCTGTACTTTTATTTTTTATCCAAAAACGCACAAGACCCAGTTTTAAATATTTTAATATTTCATTCCGAATGTTATCACTCGTCATGTCCGTATTTGTTGAAAATTCTATTTTATAACTGATGTTTTCAAACTGATTTTTGCCAATAAAATCAATTTCATATAAGCGTCCGCCACTTCCGTTTGCCTGTGTAACAAAGAATAAATGAACATCACCTAAATCTTGATCTCTCACAAATTGAACATTGCCAAGATTTTGTTTAATGTAGGTATGATCGCAACTATTGCAGTCGAGAAATATTTTGAGATCAGCATTCAAATTATCTTGCGAAAAAGCAATTGAAGAAATGAGTATTAGTACAAGCAATAAAGCAGACTTTAGCATGATTTGAGTTCGTTAAGTTACAACTATCCATTATTCGTATTGAATGCGACAGCAGGAACTATATTATTTTTAAGATGATTTTTTTGAACCCAACTGCTACGCTAGAATGCATAGCTTGGATTTGTTGGTAAAACTATATTGACCGTAGATAAATAATGTCAAAAAAATGTAAAAGAAGTGTCAATCATTGTAAAACTTACATGATATCAGCTCAAAAATCAATCAAATACATATAGATAAGATGGTAAAATCATCATAAAAATCAATTATTTATCATTTTTTAGGCACTGTAGATTTTTAAAGTTAGAAAGTTTACTTATTTTTAGAGAATCTTACTTGATTCTGCTTGCAATGAACATCTACATTCTATCTATTAATTCCCGAATTTATTCTACGAATAGATTGTACCACGAAGCTGCCAAAAAAGGACACAATGTGAGAGTGATAGATCATACGAAATGTGCTGTCATTCTGGGCGAAGACGCAAAACCACAAATTTATTTTGGCGCTGAAAATATTACAAATGGCGTCCATGCTATTATTCCACGAATTGGAACTTCGGTCACGCGACATGGTTCTGCTATTGTGAAACAGTTTGAAATGAACGGCGCGTTTACCACAGCAAAATCTTTAGGTATTATTCGTTCGCGAAATAAGTTGCGTACGATGCAAATTCTAGCTCGAAAACGCATTCCAATTCCGAAAACATTGTTTGCCAAAGATCCTTCAAGTGTCGCAGAACATATTGAGTTGCTTGGCGGCGCTCCCATTATTATTAAACTGCAAGAAGGCACACAAGGATTGGGCGTAATGATTGCCGAAAGTAAGAAATCGGCAAAGTCTATTATTGAATCGCTGTATAATATGAATGTCAATATTATTATGCAGGAGTTTATTGAAGAAGCTAACGGACAGGATATTCGTGTGTATATTGTGGGCAATAAAATTGTAGCTTCCATGATGCGAAGTAGCGGCGGTGAAGATTTTAGAAGTAATGTGCATCGTGGCGGAACGACAGAATCTGTGACGTTGACGCAATACGAAAAGAAAATTGCAATTCATACTGCCAAAGTATTAGGCTTACCTGTTTGTGGTGTTGATATTATACGATCGAAACGTGGACCATTGGTGATTGAAGCCAATTCTTCCGCAGGTTTGGAAGGTATTGAATCGCACACAAAAGTGAATATTGCTGGTGAGATTATTAAATATGTAGAAAAGAATGCTCGAAAATTCGGAAAATAAAACGATTACTATTCACGGAGAGTCCGTACAACCTGGCGAAGCAAAATGGATTAAGATTCCTATTGATCGCTTGCCTACAGGAACACTGATTGATATTCCTATTTATGTGTTTAATGCTGAAAAACCAGGACCGACTTTATTGGTGCAAGGTGGTTTGCATGGTGATGAGATTAATGGTGTGGAAATTATTCGCAGAATGCTTTTTGAAGGCTGTTATAAGATAAAAAGCGGTGCCGTAATTGTGTTGCCTTTGTTGAATATTTTCGGATTTATCCACTTTTCACGCCAAGTGCCCGACGGAAAAGATGTAAACCGCAGTTTTCCTGGTGTTAAGAATGGTTCGCTTGCCGCGAGAATTGCCTATCAAGTTACCAATGAAGTGCTTCCACAAGTCGATTTTGGAATTGATTTACATACTGGTGGCGCACAACGACACAATCATCCGCAGATACGCTACACGGAAAGTATGCCCGATAGTAAAATTTTAGCGCAAGTGTTTAATGCGCCTTTTTATTTTGCGACTTCTTTGATTGAACGATCTTTCAGAAAGACAGCTTATGATCGTAAAATACCGATTATTGTGTATGAAGCTGGCGAAAGCATGCGTTTTGACGAATATGCAATTCGTGAAGGCATACAAGGTGTATTGAATGTGATGAAATATGTGGGTATGATTGATAAGATTGATCCAATGTGGATTGAACGTGAAGCCAGCGAGTTTTTAACAAAACGCAAATGGTTGCGCGCACCAACTGCTGGTATGTTTGTCCCGCAAGTGATGAACGGAAGTTCTATTACGAAAGGTGAAGTTCTCGGTTTTGTGACCGATACGTTTGCCAATTATTGCGAAGAAGTGAAAGCGCCTTATGATGGTTATGTGTTTTGTATTAATAATCAAGCTGTGGTGAATCAGGGTGATGCTTTGTTTCATATTGGTTGTTAGACTCGCTTTGCTGTTAGACCGCTATCGCTATTAGATATTAGATCGCGCTGTTGCGCTTTTAGACTTTTCTTATTGTTGTGAGATTGTTTTTGAAGTTATATTTCTTGAAATTTTCTAAATGTCACTTCGAGTGATTTTTCGAAATAAAATGTAGAAAAATTGTATTTCGACTGCGCTCAATAGAACTATCGAGAAGTGATTTGAAATCAAACTTGTTAGAAACGTCTTTGCGAGGAAGCATAAAGTGGCACTTGTGCTGAGCTTGCCGAAGTAATCTGTTTCTGTAGTAGCAAAAGTCTTCTTTGAAACTCTCAATACTCATAGCTCAATACTAACATCTTTTTTATTGTCATGAATTCACGAATTGTTTTCATGTTAGCTTTTTGCTCTGTTTATATGCATGAATGTTTTTTTAGCATCGTTAGAAACGTCTTTGCGAGGAGTTTGCGACGTGGCAATCTGTTTCTGTAGTAGTACAATTTTTCTTTGAAAATTCTCAATGCTCATAGCTAAAGTCTGGAAATCGAAGATTCGACAAAGTCAATGACAAAAGTATAAAGAAAGGTGAGATCCCGTTTGTCAACGGGATTAGTTTAACTTACAATTTTAGATTCCTGCCGTAGTTTATCTTGAGCGTTAGTCGAAAGGCAGGAATGAAAAAAATCAAAATATAGGAACCACCGCACAGAAATTACTTCCCGTACAGTGGCAAATTAGCATGAGAATGCTACTACTAAATTGTCAGTTCGAGGATTATTGAGATTAAACATATGTTTAATTGAGAATACTTTGAAATAAATAGCATCTCGACTGCGCTCGATGTGACACGCTTCATTAAAACTTTGACCAGATCCTGATTTTCATTAAAACAAATCTAAATTTGGCCAAGATTTGATAGCTCCAATTCCTTTTTCAACTGCTTTTTTAAGCTCACCTCTATGTGTAGGATCGCCTTTTTTGTATTTCTTGTCAAAATTTGTCAAGATTACATAGCTTATTCCATTATCCATTTTCTTTAAGGTAGTTCCTGTTCCAGCCATGCTTCCGCCATGTGCCCAGTTTCCACCTCTAACAGACCAACCTTTAGCATATTTTGAATTTACAGAAGAACCTTTAGTCATCGTCTTGATCGTGCTCTTTTTTAGAATGTCTTTTTTAGAGTTCTGTCCATCTACACGAACCATGAATTTCATTAAGTCTACAGAAGAACCAATCCAACCACCATGGCTATCCATTCTAGTCATTTGTAAGTCATACGGTTTTCTGTCTGAGTAATACACAACTTCCTTGTAATGAGCGTCTTTCTTTTTGTTATTACCAATAAACATTTGTGAAATTCCACATTTCTTCAAAATGCTGTTACGCAAGTAGCTTTCGTAACTTTTTCCTGTTTTCTTTTCAATGATTCTTCCTAATAGATTGTATCCAAAGTTTGAATATTGATAATATGTTCCTGGCTTGTGTGTTGGATTGCGTCTCCTTAAAACCCAGTTAATATGTTGCTTTCTGTTTAGTATTCTCTTTTGAAACATCGGATCGCTCCACTTGTCTTTTCCTTCTGGATCTAAATTATTATCCCAAGTATCGCCACCAGCCGTATGCTCTAATAGTTGCTGTACCGTAATTGCTTTTTCACGATTTCCCAAGCTAAGTTTTGCATACGTAGTTCCTAGAATACTGTTTTTCCCCAATACCTTGTCGCTTAACTTGAGTTTGCCTTGTTCTACCAATTTCATAATAGCAACACTTGTAATTGGCTTTGAAACACTTGCTAAACGCAGCAAACTTGTAGCAGAAGCAATGATTTTCTTTTCTTTGTCTCCATAACCATATCCTTTTGCATACACTAGTTTTCCATCTTTTACAATTCCGATCGTTACGGCAGGAACTTTAAAATCCTTCATTACTTTTTTGACTTTAGCATCTAATTGGTTGGTATCGCTACTTTTCCAATCTGTGACATTTTTGAAAGCTGCTGCATATCCTTCACTTTTCCCTGCATCGTGTCCGCTTACAGAAATTGGCACATATCCTTGATAGCGATGATTGTCATATTCTAATTGATAGTTTTTAGGATTCATATTGTGACGTGCTTTGTATCGTCCAGATTTCTTTTCCATGATAACTGCGTAATATGTTTTCTTTCGCACATCGTAACTATCTACTTGTGTTACACGATATCCTTCTTTCCAGTATTTCGTTACTGTTTCTTGGTATTGTTTGCTTGTTAATCCGTGACGCGCTATATATCCTGAAGAACTTCCTTTTTTCCAAATAGCAGCATAATACGCTTTGTTTTTTACGCCATACCCACTAATATGCACCAAACGATATCCATCATTTTTGTTCTTTCTAAATTCGGCAGCATATTGCGTTCCTGTAAGTCCGTGACGTGTTCGTAATCCGCTTGTGTTTTGTTTATTCCAAATAGCTGCATACAACACTTTTTTTCCATCATAATAGCCATCAACATGTACGAGTCGATATCCGTTTCTGTTATTTTTTGTCACCTCATCTTGGTATTGTTTAGCGGTAAGATTGTGACGCAAAATGAGTCCTGATGTTTTTCCTTTTTCCCATAAGGCCGCAAACTTCACTTTTCCATTTACATAATAGCCATCAACATACGTAAGTCTGTAACCTGCTTTGTTAAATTTGGTTACTTCCGTTTGATATTGTGCTGAAGAAAGTGCATGTCGTGCTGCATATCCTTTTAGCGTTTTTGCACCATACGGTTTCGCTTCATTTTTGACGTTTTCGCCTTTTTCTGTTCCTGCATACGAGAAAGAAAGTAGTAGTAACATTCCCCATAATGCCAATTTAGTTTTTGTATTCATCATTTTTATTTTTAAAATTAATAACGATGCAAACCTAGTGTTGGCAATGGTTTCAAGAGTCCCGTATTGTTGAAACTAAATGAATTGGGACTCGTATGGGTGTTTTTCCCTAAAGACCGTGGGTGACATCCCCGTGTGTTTTTTGAAAGAATTGTAAAAAGCCGATTTTGAATTAAACCCAGCTTCGAGTCCAATAGATAATACAGGATATTCTACAAAAGCCGGATGCGATAGTTTTGATTTTATTTCTTTGATTCGATAACTATTGATGAAGTCAGAAAAATTATGTCCGCTTAACGCATTGATTACTTGCGAAAGATAATTTGCGCTAATATTAATTTCTTTTGAAAGAGTAGCTAATTTTATTTCTGGATCTCTGTATCGCTTTTCTTCTTCCATTAGTGTACAAATTTCTTTGTAATAAGAATTATCACCTGTAATACTGATTCCTTTTTTCTGGTTTAATTGAATTAGTTTCTTTTCCATCAACTTAGCAATGAGTTGAAATAGATAGAGATGATTTTCTGTAAAGAAATTACGCTGCGAATGTTCTGCATCTAGCACACCTTTTAGTGTTCCTTCTATATAGATTGGAACTGCCAATTCGGACAATCTTGCTTTATCATCAATAATATAACGTTTGTCATTGCTGGTATCTTTGATGAGTTCGTAGTTTCCTGTTTTGGCAACACTTCCTACGATTCCTTTTCCTATAGGAATATCTTTAGGTTTGTGAATTTCAAAAGCATCTTGTTTTTTGTCTCCAAAAGCAGCTTCTTGTTGTAAAACCTGTCGTTTATCATCTACTAAATATAAGACACAATCTTCCAATTGCAGTTTGGACACACAGTTTTCAAGAATGTCCCAAAGCACTTCTTTTGTTTTGTTTTTGTCAAATAGAGATGTTGCAAAATAACTTAGAATGGCAATTACTTGCGATTGATTTTGTCGTAATACTTGCAACGCTTCAGGTTCAAACATCGCTTCTAAACCTGAAAGACTGAATGCCGTTTCTTCTTCGTTTTTTTCTTTCTGAATTTTCTCTAAATGCGCATTACTTTTCATATAGAACACATAGTAACATGCCAAATATGCAATCCATAATGGATAATAGTTGTGGTTTCCGCTAACATTTACATTGGTTTTTATGTATAAGAGTGTCATCAGCCAAAAAACACTTAGTAAAATGAGCGTTCCGTATATATTTTTTAACCATTTCGTTTTACGGATTACGGCAAGATAGGACAATTCGCCTAAGCTATTTTCATAACTTTTGATGATGCGATAGTTCCAAACACCAATCACAAAAGAGAATAATAGTGCTAGATTTTCATTCCATTCCATGCGAATGTTTCCAACGGTTTCTCGTGATAAAATTGAATAGTCTACAAAGACATTTATCTTCACAACAGTGTAAATTAAAAAGAACGCCACAAACGGAATGAGTAAGTAGTATTTGTATTTTTTGAAGAGTTTTTCTTTTTGTAGATACGAACAGGTAAATGCTGTAAAAATGACTGGCGCTAGAAATTCAAACGGAAAAAAGAACAGCGTGATGGCTCTGTATTTGCTAGAAAGTCTAATGTCAAACGAAATATATTGTAGAATTGCAATTGCCGTAATCATCAAAAACCAAAAGAAATACCGCGAAGTTTTATGCTGTGTTTTTTTTATAAACATGTGATATGCTACCAAAAACAAAAGTCCGATAGCACCAACAAATATGCTTGTGTTGTATAGGTTCCAATTTAACATCTTTAAGTAGGTTTAGTTACTTAAAGATACGCATAATAGCTATTGACCGACTTGATTTTCTTTTGGTTGGTCGTGAATTTTGTGTGAGTTACCACAAATCCACATGAAGTTTTACGAGTAAAATAACTTATTTAGTAACAATTTTCGTTTATTTTTATTTGTTTCGTATCAGGCAAAAATACATTTTCAATAGCTATACTTTCTTCGCTGTAACATAAGCGCTCTATTGCTTTATTTCTAGTTAAGTCTAACTTTTTTAATAATGTATCTTCACATTTCAAAAATTGTAGCTTCTTTAGATTAGATAGATCTATGATAGCAATACGGTTTCCACTAAACTCCAAGTTGATCATTTTTTTGTTCTTTGTCACATTCAAAGAGGTCAACATATTGTTTTTACAACCTAAATAATATAATCGTTTTAGATGTGAAACATCAATCGCTTTGATCCGATTGTTACTAAACCCAAAAGATTCTAATTTTTTCAAATCTTTGAGATTGATTTCAGTTAATAAATTCTCACCGATGAATAATTTTCTTAAACTCACTAAAGATTCAAGTTTGATCGTTTTTAGCTTATTGTTATAACAGATTAATTCTTTTAGTTTCACCAAAGATTCTGTATTTATAGCTTCTAATTGATTATTTGAACAATTAACTTCTTTTAATTTCGAGTTTGCTTTTAAGTCCAAATACGATAATTTATTTTCTCCAAGAGATAGATCAACCAAATGTATATTTTTGCTCAAATCAATATGCATTAAAAGATTATTTGCCATGTAAAGTGTTTTTAGTTTTACATTACCTGAAACGTCTAGCGTTTTTAATAGATTATCTCTGATAGCGATCTCCTCTAATGATCTTAAATTTTTTATATCAGCATATGAAATTCTGTTTTGAAGAAAATTAATTTTTGTAAGGTTGATATTGGTTTTTAAAACTATAGTATCAATCTTATTCCATGAAAAATCTATTT
>NZ_JBGCDL010000348.1:0-6791 GCF_045105435.1 Kordia sp.
CTTCTTTATATGAATACAAAAATTAGTGCGTTAGCGATTACTTATAATGAGGAAGACAATATTGAAAAATATATTGAACAACTTTCCTTTGCCGATGAAATTATCATTGTAGATTCGTTTAGTACTGATTCAACTGTGGAACTTGCAAAAAAGTACAATGTCACACTAATTCAACGGAAGTTTGATGATTTTTCATCACAGAAAAACTTTGCAATTGAGCAAGCTTCATACGATTGGATTTTGTTTTTTGATTTAGATGAAGAAATTCCGAAAGTCTTGGCGGATGAAATTGTTTCGACTGTGAATTCTGAAAATCCGATGAAAGCGTATCATGTGAAACGTGATTTTCATTTTATGGGAAAACGGATGAAGTATAGTGGTTTTCAAACGGATATTTCTGTCCGATTGTTTCACAAAAACTACTGTCGTTACAACGGAAAACCTGTGCATGAAACCATTGAAACTACCGAAAAAATTGGAAAACTCAAAAATGCTGTTGCGCATCAAACTTATAAAAGCTTTGACAATTACAATGAAAAATTGAGTCATTACAGTCGTTTGCAAGCAGAAGCTTTGTACAAAAAAAATGTACGTCCAAATATGTATCATTTCTTCTTTCGACCTTGGTATCGATTTGTTCACCAATACTTTTTCCGTTTGGGAATTTTAGACGGAAAAGAAGGATTCATTTTATGTTATGTACACGCGTTTTCAGTGTTTAAACGCTATTTGCAATTATGGACGCTATACCGAAAAATAGACTAATTTTATTGTATGAAGAACGTTTTTTTAGAATCACACAACATCAAGAATTTACATTTTGGCTTTGGACAGTTTAATTATCATTTGATAAAAGGATTGTATGAAGCACAAATTGATGATTTTAAAATGACGCTTCACGCGAAAAACCTTAGCAAATTAACAGATGAGTTTGGAAATTATTTTGACTATAAAAAGTATCAATCGTTTCGCCGTTATCCGATGCTGCGCATTCGTAAAAAGTACGATTTATGGCATTCGCTGAATCAAAATATTAAGATTGAACCGTATCATAATATTCCGTATTTATTGACCGTTCACGATGTGAATTTCATTGAAGAAGAATCAAACGATATGAATCACGAACGCAATGTTCGTTTTCGCGAAAAGCTAGAAAGAAGTAGTGCCATTACGTACATTTCAAACTTCGCAAAAGCGTCAACGCATCAACATTTTAATGTTCCAAACGTTCCTGAATATGTAATTTATAACGGAAATCCAATTCGTGAAGTCACACTTCCAGAAAATTATCAACCAAAAATTACATCCGATAAGCCGTATTTATTTAGTATTGGTGAATTTACACCAAGAAAAAACTTCCACACCTTAGTGGAAATGCTGGCGCTTTTACCCGATTATAATTTAATCCTTTCGGGAAATAACAATACAGAGTACGCTAGTGGAAAACTTGCAGAAACCATTCAAAAATACAATTTGCAAGATCGCGTCATCATTACAGGGAAAATTGGCGATACCGACAAACAATATTACTTGCAAAACTGTGCTGCTTTTGTATTTCCGTCGTTGCGAGAAGGTTTCGGAATTCCTCCAATTGAAGCTATGCGATTTGGAAAACCTGTATTTTTATCTAACAAAACTTCCTTGCCCGAAATTGGTGGCGATCATGCTTTTTTCTGGGATCAGTACGATGCTGAATATATGGCAGCAATCTTAAAAAAAGGAATGCATACGTTTGAAACCAATAAAGAAACTTTTGAAAACGCGTACATTCAACGTGCCAAAAGCTTTGATTGGAACGCGACTGCCAAACAATACGAAGACGTGTATCGAAGTTTACTTTAATTCCATTTAGCATTTAGCATTTAGCATTTAGCATTTAGCATTTAGCATTTAGCATTTAGCATTTAGCATTTAGCATTTAGCAAAAATAATTTAGTTCCGCATCACGCAACCTTTTTCATAAACATACATCTACAATGTATACATTAAAACCAATACTATATGAAAAAGGTACTTATAACCACATTTCTACTCGGAATATTATCTGCTTGCAATATCGATGATGTTGAGCCTGATTTTATTGTTGTAGAAGAAACTTCTGAAAACGCAGCGGACTGTGTACCTGACAATCCGCCATCAATCTTAGGTAGAACATATTTTAGAAGCGGATTTGAAATTGATACAGCTGTCGATGTTAATGGTGATGGTATTTTCTCAACCGATTTAATGCAAGAACAACTTTGTTTTGATCTGAGTTTAGGTTTTGGTGAAGACTTACGTGTATCTAACCCAACTCATGATGCAGTGTCTTTATATGTAGATGATGACGGAAACGGAAATCTTTCGCAACGCATGAACTGTTCTCATGCAGATGGAACCGCAAATACATATATGCAAGTTGGCGAAACTATTAAGTTTTTTTATAACGAAAATGAATTACAATTTACTGGAACACTGTCTCAAGACGAAACTACTATAACATTTGAATTTCCAAATGACGTTTTATTTGGGTTTAACTTTTTTGATAATAGTAATGAAATATTACTTCAAGATGGTAGTATCTTAGAATACGAAGGTGGCGCAGTTGTTACATACACATTACAATAAAAAGATTTTTGTAGTATCTAATTTTTAGAATTATATACTATTTGAGGTAATTATAAACGCCTTAATTTTATTTAGTTTTTTTAGGTAGAATACCATTGTTGCGAAAGTAATAATGGTATTTTTTTATTGAAGCTCAAAAATAGGTTTCACCCAATTTTCAATTTTATACTTAGAAAGAATTGCTGCATCAATTTCTACATATTCAGAAGTGACAAAATCAGCAGGAATTTCAATAGCATGTTCATCTACAACTAGAATGTTTTGCGGATTGTAAAAATCGTAGTTTACTATATCTTTATTTGTTGTGATGAGTTTTTTACGATGTCCTAACGCTTCAAAAATTCGGAATGACAAACCAATTTGTTCGGTTCGTTGAATTTCCACAATAATCTTCGCTTTCTGAATCAAATTAGATACTTCTTGAATCGATTTTTGCGTTGTGATGATTTCTACATGATTCGCTGGCATTTCACTTCCATTGTAGACTTGAATGTGATAACTCCATGTATGTTCTTTTAGGTATTTCGCTAAATTTTCTAATAAAGGAAAACGGTAATCATTCGTTGAAATATTAAAAAACTGATAGTCGTATTCCGCGTGATTGCTTTCTTCAAAAATATAATTCGTCAAAAAAGACAAGTCATACGTTGAAACATCCAATCGGTCATAACTATAAATTGTATCAAACAATGGAATAATGTCTACTTTTCGTGGAAAACGACGCGTACTGTCATAATAATAGGCAATAAATTTTTGTGTGCTACTTTTAATGAATTGCAACAAATCATCTGACAACATATCGGGACGAATGATGAAAATTTCATCTTGTTGTCCTAATTGTATCAACGAAGCTTTGATTCGATCCGTAACAAATGTCTTTTTTAAATTCTTCCCAAAAATCAATTTCGAGAAAAAATTCTGCGCTTTATGCAACGTATTTTTATAGGAAAAAGCAGGTTGATCCAAATACAAAATTTGTACATCAACCGTTTGAAACTGTTGCAATGCTTTTTGAATATGCGCCGTGTAGCCAAAAGCAAAAGGCGCAATGATGAGTATTTTTTTAGAAGATTTCAATAGAAATTATACAACAATTCCCAATCCGTTGCAATGCGGATAATTATATACATTTTTTCCTGCTGCTTTTGCAATATCAATGACTGCTCTTCGTACTTCCGGAAAACTTTCTGTATCGTGAAAAATAGTACATTCACTATGTTGTGCAGCCCACAATCCGCATTCAAACGTTTCCTTATAATTATGTACAATATCTACATGCGAAAAATTGTATTTCTTATCATCTTTTTTAATCCAATCGCGGTAGTCGGACTTAATCAACTCAATATTTTTATATGCTGCCAAAGATGCTTTCGTTTTCTCATAATGATCACCTTTATGATCGGTATGTTCATCTCCGATAAAAATATCAACTCCTTTTACTTCTTTAAAATAGTTTGAAAACACGACTGAAGAATAGCCGAATTCTACACCAAACTCAATACATGAATCGCGACCAATATCAAAGCGTTCTAAAATATCTTCAATAATTAACTCCAAACCTGCCCAAGCCGTCACCATTTCCTTAATCTTTTCTGGCTTTGTCTTTTTAATAGGTTCGTAGGTTTCTATTGGCAATCTTTTATGCAAACGATATTTTTTTAATTTTGATCGAAGTCCCATATTTGTGGTTTGAGTTTCCGCAAAAGTATAAAATTCAACCTAAAATTGTGTAGTTTTGTACAATTACTGTGCTTATGAAATGAGTCATCACAATTTTTTAATAGCAATCGAGATGATTATTGGCGAAATCATAGATTCATGAATTCGATAATTTAAAATAGAGATAGATGCATAATTCCATCTGACAAAATTCATAAAATAAAACAAACAGATGAAAAATATTTCAATTGTTATCATTAATTATAATACGGCAAAATACACCTTAGAATGTATTGATTCCGTACTCAAATTCACCGACAAATCACTGTCGTATGAAATTGTAGTTGTTGATAATAATTCCAAAGCTGAGGATTTTAAACACTTAGAAGATAACTTCCCTAAGTACGATCATGTTTCACTACATAGAAGTGTGATTAATACAGGTTTTGGTGGCGGAAATATGTTTGGCGCTCAATTTACCAACGGAAAGTATATTTTATTCTTGAATAATGATGCTATGTTGCTAAATGATGGTTTGTCCATTTTACATTCGTATATGGAAGCCAATCCTAAAGTTGGTGTTTCTACAGCACAAAACTTTGACGAACATAACAAGCATGTTATTTCGTTTGATCACGACAAAGGCATTCGTAAATTATTATTGGGACGAAGTTTCTTGGAGAAAAATTGGGCTAATCAATTTCCAAAACGCAAAAAGGAATATACCGAACCTGTTTCTGTAAACTTTGTAAATGGTGCTTTTATGTTTTTTAGACGGGAAGCTTTTGAAAAAGTAGGTGGATTTGACACCAATATTTTCCTCTATTTTGAAGAAATGGACATCTGTTTTCGTTTGCGACAAGAAGGATATGCGAGTGTTTTAGTGCCCGAAGCAAAAATTTTGCATTATCAAGGAGTTAGTACAGGCGTTTCGGAAGCCATTAGCAAAGAAGGCATAATTTCACATTTATATGTGATCAAAAAGAATTATTCGTATGCAAAGTATCTATTGATAAGAAGTTACTTCTGCCTAAGCTTTCTTATCAAGCCAAAAAAATGGTTTATGCTATCTTTAGTTTGGAAAGGCGCACACTTGTCGGAATCATTAAAACAAAAACAGCAAATTCGGTTTTAATCATGACTTCAGCAATTCAAAATACTTTTGATCAATTACAATCAGGAAACACCATTTTATATCCTACAGATACCGTTTGGGGATTGGGTTGCGATGCTACAAATGTAGAAGCTGTTGCTAAAATTTATGCGTTAAAAAACCGAGAAGAAAGCAAAGCCTTAATCTGTTTGGTAAGTGATATTCGTATGTTGGAACGTTTTATAGAAAACATTCCTGATGTTGCTTATGATTTGATTGAAGCCACTGACAGACCCACAACCATTATTTATGACAATCCTGTAGGAATTGCTAAAAACTTAGTTGCCGAAGATAATACACTCGCTATTCGGATTCCTAATGATGAATTTTGTCAAAAACTCATTCGTAAATTCAAACGTCCAATAGTTTCTACTTCCGCAAACATTAGCGGACAACCGACGCCGAAAAACTTCCAGGAGATTAGTGCTGAAATAAAAAGTAATGTTGATTACGTTGTAAATTTGAAAGGCACCAAAAAAACGGTAAAGCCTTCAACGATTATCCAAGTCCGATCTAACGGAGAAATTAAGATTATTCGCGCTTAATTTTGTTGTTAGTTGTATATTTTCAAAATGAGAATGTACGCTTATATAATTTTTCATACACTATCTTAAAAGTTGACTAAATTGTAGATTTCTTAAGTTTGAATTATGGCAAATATTATCTACAAAAAAGAAAGTTATGCAATTATTGGCGCATTATTTAGTGTATATAACAATTTAGGAAGCGGGTTTTCTGAAATAGTTTACAAAGACGCCTTAGAATACGAATTTCAACTTTTAAATATTCCTTTTGAAAGAGAGAAACAATACCGTGTTGCATACAAAGACACTATTTTAAAACATAAATTCTATGCAGATTTTGTAGTTTTTGATAAAATTATACTTGAAATAAAAACGGTTACAAACTTACATGACAAACATTTCGGGCAATGTCTTAATTATCTAAAAGTTTCAAAATGCAAACTAGCTATTTTGGCGAATTTTCATAGAGATTTACTTGATCACCGAAGAATCGTATTGTAATTCAAACCACAGCAGTAACCAAAAAAAAAAATCGTGAATTCGTGACAAAAAAAAACAAAAACGCACTACGAATTCACTAATCTTCTCTTTGTAAAAATTCAAACACAGCAGTAAACACAAAAAACAATTCGTGAATTCGTGACAGAAAAAAAAACGCACCACGAATCCACAAATCTTCTCTTCATAAAAATTCAAACACAACTGTAAACACATAAACAATTCGTGAATTCGTGACAAAAAACAAAAACGCACCACGAATCCACAAATCTTCTCTTTGTAAAAATTCAAAACACACAGTAAACCAAGAAACAATTCGTGAATTCGTGACAGAAAAAACAAAAGCTTAC
>NZ_JBGCDL010000349.1:0-4851 GCF_045105435.1 Kordia sp.
TGCCAAAAAAGGGCGCAGACAATAAATTGGTTGTTTTTTTACACCCAAAATCCACCAATGGTACGCTTATAGAGTTGTGTCAGGAAATAATTTAATGCATTTATATTTTTTCGGAATTAAAAAAAATAGTAATATTGCACCGGCATTGGTCTCATAGCTCAGCTGGTTAGAGCATCTGACTCATAATCAGAGGGTCCTTGGTTCGAGCCCAAGTGGGACCACTTTTTGCAAACGAAAGCCTTTTGAGAAATCAAGAGGCTTTTTTTGTTTTCAAGAGTTTTGGGACGAAAACGGTATTTTGCTATAATTTGAAGTCAAGATGCTATTTTTTTATTTTTAATTCGACTTACTAAAACCATATAAAATGAACGTTTTTTAAGAAATTGAAAGACTTTTTGTTTTTTGTGAAAAATTAATTTTATACTTTGTGATTGTCTGCTTTAAAAACCGATTACTAATTAATGAAAAACAATCCCATATTTAAAGTGTTATTTGCGGTATTTTCTATTGCATTTATCGCGTTTACAATAGTTAATTGGACATCCGATATTCCGACCAAAGAAATGTATCGAAATCAAATAGAAATGGTACAAACTTTTGCAAATGAAGCTCAAATTCCAGAATATCAACTAACATACACATCTACTCCTTCCGAATATCTTATTGATCCTTTTTTGATTGATAGTACTTTATTTTTCAAAATAAAAACTTTTGAAGGAGAAGAGTTTAACTCAAATCGATGGGAAAAGATAAAGCGGCACTTGAATTATAGAGAAGATAAATTTGTAAAAGAGATTAAGGTGTTTTTGGGAGATAACGATTCAGGAATGGAGTTAACCAAAAATTCCAAAATACTTAAAAATGATACAGTTCATTTAGAAGCTAGGTATAATTTTTCTAAAAGCGGAAATCTACTTTTATATACCTGCTTTGATAGTATTGTTAATTTTTATGATAAATATAATAGACTTAGAGAAAGTGTTTCATACAAACCTCATTCTTCCGAAGAAACCTTAAATCAACATAAAAGTTATGAATACGATTCTTTTGGAAATCTAATAAATTATATAGAGTTTCATAACAACCCAAAACGGCAAAAATATTTATTTAGTTATAGCACTTTCGAATATGCCATACTGAATAATAAATTACAAATAAAGAAAACGATCTACTACCAAGAAAATGGCAAAGATGTTTCCGATAAGGAAACCTTTTACTATTTCTTTGATGAAAAAAAGAAACTAAAACAAAAGACACGAATTTTTTCTATAGCTTCTCTAGGTACTAAAGGAAAAAATCTTGTACAGAAATATTTTTATACATACGATAGCAAAGGTCAGTTGACAGACATCATCAAAGATGAAAAATATACTGTTCACAATACAACTTATTCTTGGGTAAGAGACGACAAAAACCGTTTATTGATTTATGAAGAACAGTTTAATGTTGGACAAACGCGGTATATTAATAAAGATTCTATCATATATCATTCTCCTTCCGAACGTACAGAATATCACATAGAAACAACAAATCCAAAGGGAAAAACATCACACAAAACGGGCATTTTAAATCAAAATTTTTATAAAGAAGATGCATTTAGAAATACTGTTTTTATAAAAATAGTTGATGAATCAAGCCCAACAAATAAAGAAGCTTGGATTTATATTAATAAAGAGCTGAAATACTTACCAAATCATACCTGGTATTATATGAAAGAAATACAGAGTTATCCATATCCTTCCGAAGAATTATTAGAAGACATGAAAGAGAATGGTTTTTTGAAAGACGACTACAGTATTTGGTATAGAGAGTTTAATTTGCAAAGCACTATTCCTGATAGTAAGTTTAAGTATGTAGCTGATGCTAAAATTGAACAAATGAAACGTACTTTTAAAGAAAAATATTTGACAGAGTAAAAACCTCTCGATTTATCGAAAGGCTTTATTAGTTTTCATTACATTCAATTCATCTAAAATAGTATGACTGAATGGTTTTGGCGAGAAACGTAATTCCTCTATGTCTTTATATGGAGTTTGTGATGCAAAATGTAATGACATCATACTAATTTCTTTCCGAAAGAAGGAGCAGAAGTTAACAATTCGGTTTTTTCTTGTATGATTATTTTTTTGCGGTCAGTTTTTGAATGTGTAATACGCCTGATTTTTGCAAAATTTTAAAATATACTTTCTCCAACGTGCATCTCGGTTCAATTGTAAATTGGATGTAGCCAGAAACCTCAAAATCATTTGCTGTAGACACCATAAATTGCTGTTTGTGGGTTGTATCTTCTCGGACAAAATTTATTGGATTTCCGCTCCACGGATCAGCACTTTCTTCAGATTTTGGACTTTCTGAAAAGTTTCCGCTCATTTGCACTTCTTTATTTTCTTCAAGAATCATGGTAAATATTCCTGTATAATTACCTTTAGAATTTGGCGATACATAATGTGCGCCTTCTTCCAATTCCATATCAATACTAAGATTGTAGGCGTTACTTTTTAACTTGTTTACCTGAAATTTAATAGTGTATGGTTCCTTCTTTTCAATTGTTTTTTCGTGTAAAGAATTGTCTGTTTGAAGCTGACGATTTTCTGAGGTAAAACTCATAATGGCAACTATAGAAATAAGTAAAATTAATTTGTTCATTTTTTCGATTGTTTTTGATTTTCAAGTAAAACTAGGTCGAAGACATACTAAAAATGTCAAAAAAGTGTAAAAGAAGTGTCAACACTTGCAAAAAGTCACGAAATTGTATGTTATTTACTCAATAATTGAGATTTGAATGTTTAGTCTTGTCTCTACATAGTCTTGAATTTTTATAAAATGCTTCGTGGTTGTATCCTAAAGTAGTTGATTGTTATTATGCATAAAAATAGAGTATATATTTATAGTTTTTTGGTAATTGTAGTGTTAAGTATCTGGATATTTTCAACACGAAACAGTCAACAAACAGCATTTTCAGAAAAAGTAAAAATTGCACTGCGCGATGTAGGCAATAAACTATTACTATCTGAAAAAGATTCTACGTCGCTTATTTTACCCATAAAAGAAATAGAAACCTCCAAATACGAACTTTCTTTTCAAAGTCACTTATCGTTTGAACCCAATACAATGGTTTCTATCATAGATTCCAGTTTTTCAAAAGCAAAGTTGCCTAAAAAATATTTAGTTGAGGTATTGCAATGTACAGATACTGAAGTGGCGTACAGTTATGAAATGAGCAAGTTGGAAGAAAACACAATTATTCCTTGTAAGGGACGCTATTTACCCAAAAACTGTTACACTGTTCAAGTTCGATTTACAGCTAAAAGCGGCACTATATTTACCATATCGACCTTATTATACGGATTGGTTTTTATAGGTTTTCTTGTGATGGAATTCTTTTTCTTTCGAAAGAAGGAAAAAAAGGAACTGCCCAAAGAAACTATTGAACATTCGGCTATTGGAAGTTTTTACTTTTATCCGACGCAAAACAAATTGGTCAAACAAGCAATTGAGATCAATCTCTCTAAGAAAGAATGTGAATTGCTTCAAATTTTTGCCGCGAATCTAAATCAAGTCGTAACGCGCGACGAATTAACCAAAAAAGTTTGGGAAGACAATGGCGTTATTGTCGGAAGAAGCTTAGATACCTACATTTCCAAACTCCGCAAAAAACTCAAAGACGACGAAAGCATCAAACTCATCAATGTGCATGGTGTTGGGTATAAATTGGAGCTTTCTTAAGGTTGTTACAGCGTATAAAAATCCATTCAGAAGTATGCAAACTAAATTTAGTGTGAGTGAATTAAAAAACTAACAAATCAACAAAACCTAAAACTTCACATTCAACAAATCGCCACTTAATTGTAATACGACTAATTCTGCTAATTTTGCATTGTATTTTGCTTGGTTTCTGCTCAGTTCGGCGTTTAATAAATTCAATTGTGCTTGTCGGAATTCAATGGAGTTTACTTGTCCTATTTTAAACTTTTCTTTGGTACGATTAAAGTTATTCTCTGCGGTTTTAATATTTTTTTCCTGTAATTCGTAAATCAATACCTTGTTCTTGTAGTCGTCCCAAGCATTATTGAAATTACGTTCCAAATCGATTAAAATCTGTTCTTTTTGCAATTGCTGATTTTCCAACGTAATCTTTGCGTTTTTTACACGTGTTAGTGTACTTCCGCCATCAAACAAATTCCACGTTAAATTGATGCCGCCAGAAAGTCCTGTGTTGGTAGAAACTGCAACGAAAGCCGCAGCGTTATTATTATTTTGATTCCAGCCGTAACTTCCCGTTAATCCTACCGTTGGTAAATATTGTGATCGGTTCGATTTTACATCCAACGTACTAATATCAATATTTTTATCTGCTCGTAACAACGAAACATTGTTTGCCTGCGTTTTAGTCCATAAATCTTCTTTATCAAGCTGAAATAGAAACGAAATATCCGTATTAACCTTAAAATCTTGCGTAAGCTTATTGCCTAAAATAACATTCAAATCGCGCTTAGCGTTGATGAGTTGTTGTTCTGTATTTACAATATTGATACTATCGTTATTAATATCAACTTCCGCGTTTAACACATCTAATTTTGTGTTTTGACCATATTCAAACTGATACTTTGAACGTGTCAAACGCTCTTTCGAAATTTCAAAAGTTTCTTTAATAGTTTGTGTATTTTCAGAAAGTTGCGCCACCGAATAATACACAGAAAACAATTGAAGCAATGTGTTTTCAATTGTTTCACGCGCTTCCAATTCAGATAATTGATATTGTTCTTTCAATCGCTTATAATTGTACAACCTGCCCAAACCATCAAATAACGTGTAGTTGAGGTTTACAGAAGCGTTGTAACGCGAACTTTC
>NZ_JBGCDL010000350.1:0-18056 GCF_045105435.1 Kordia sp.
AAAAAACCGTTAAGCCTTGATGACCGCATAAATAATTTTCAAAAGCTACAAGGGTTAGCCAATCAACGAGAACGCTTGATGCACACCTTAAATAGTCTAACCAAGTTTAAATACAATAATGGCGACTCTAGTATTTTTCTCATCCGTGATGAAAATGGCGAAGAAGTTAAAACCTCCAACACCAACCTCAGCAAGTTAGTAACTAACCACGTACAAGATACCTTACTAGTCCGTAAAGATGAAATAGAAAAACAAATTCTACAATTTGAGTTGTAAAACAACTCATTAAGAAAATAGTCTCTCGGATTGAGAGGCTATTTTTATATTTCTACTTTTTAGTATATTTAAGAATATTTTTACAAAATGACAACAACAGAACTAACAAGAAAGATAGCTAAAACAAAAAGCCCAAAATGGTTCAATTCTAAAGAAATACATCTTAACTACCCAGATATTAAATTCTCTCAAACATTTAAAGGGTTTGCTTCCATACATAAATTCTTCTCTGATCAAGTTAGAGGCTGGCAAAACACTAAAGGGAATATTCCGAATGACTTGATGAGATCAAAAAATCACTTTATTTCGGTAAAAAAGAAAATTGAAGATTTCCTTGAAAATTTCAAAGATCAACATGACAGAGATTTAAATAGCCAGTGGCGAAATGCACAAAGTATAATAACAAGAAATGATCACTTTTTTCTTTACGACGTTCCAGAAACGGAATTTCTCTTAAAGACACATAAAGAATTCCCCAGTTCTTTTAATTCTGCTTATAATTTTTTAATCAATAAAAGTTCTACTCCAAGTAATAGAGACAGCTTGATTGGCTCCATGTTGGCTTATGAATTTGTATTGAATGATTTTAGTGAATTACCTCAAAGAAGAGACAAAGAGAAAAGATCTATTATTTCGCTTAGAACAAAAATGATCGATTCATTTTCCGAGTCCGAAACACAACTTAGTGACCATATAACCAATATTGAAACTCAGTATCAAGAGTACACTCAAAAAATTGATGATTTAAAAACAGAGAAAGAAACTGACATTTCTGAATGGTTTTCCAATCATAAAGGTAATTTTTCTAAATTTCACAAAGATTCATTAGCCAATATAAGTAAACTTGAAACAACTTATGAAAAACTTTTATCTTTAAAAAAGCCTGCTGAGCATTGGAGAGATCGAGCTAAAGCTATGAAAAAAGAAGGTTGGAAAGCAATATATTGGCTTGTAGGTTTGGTTGTTTTCACTTGTATTACTCTTTTCTTACTTTTGTGGCTAACTCCAAAAGGAGTGCTTCTAAGTTTCATCGAAGACCCAGCAAGTGCTGTTAAATGGTCGATCGTTTATGTAACATTTATTTCTTTTCTCGCTTTTGGAATACGTGCTCTTAATAAAGTAGCTTTTAGCTCTTTTCATCTTGCGCGAGATGCGGAAGAAAGAGAGCAGTTAACTTCATTTTATTTAGCTTTACAAAATGAATCTACTGTGAAAATTGATAAAGAACAAGAAATTCTCATAATGCAATCTTTGTTTAGTAGATCAGATACTGGTTTACTCAAAGACGATTCTGGTCCAAAAATGCCAAATGATTTTACAGGAAAGCTTTTTAGTTCTAAATAAAACTAATACCTAAAGTATAATTATATAAATTAAATTCTATTTCATTACTAATTATTTTTTAAACATATGATGAATCATTACAACAATAGCCTGTCTTTTGGCACTTGCAAGACTCGTTTTGAAATTAGATTTCGTTTCATTATTTTTTATCTTTCTCCCTCTATAGTATACTGACCATATATATTTAAAATTAGAAGTACTTTTTACACGTAAATGATAACCATCATTTGTAAAAGCTTCCTTTTTCTTTTTTGTGCCAGTCCATCTCATTACAGATAATTTTATTTTACTATTATTATGAGTTAAATATGAATACATCTCTTTTTGATTATTTATATAAACTAACCCGTGTGTACACACTATATTGATCACCTCTTACAATAGTTTGTTTTGTTTTATAGTTTTTCTTAATTACCTTTAAAACAAAAAAATCTTTCTTTTTTTCTCTAATTCGAAGCTCTCCATTTTTACTCGTCTTAAACTCGTTTTTAGATATGATATTATTATCACTATCTAAAACTTGTATTATTGCATCACTTAGATTTTCCTTAGATACTCCATCATGTACTTGTATCGTTATTGTAACATATAAACAATTTTCTTTGTGTGAATTTTTTGAGAGCATATTTAATGCAATTATTACAGTTGATTTGATAAGAATTGTCTTTAATCGCCTTATAGCTAGATATGTGCTTTCTACATACTACAGTAAAGTTTATAGAACAAAAACATGGATACCTAAAAATGTAAATAAATCAATATATGATTACAGGGAATTGTACAGAATATTTATTACTTACATGATGATTATAAATTCTATTTTTCAAACTTGATGAGTCAAAATTAAAACATTGTTTGTGTTAAAAATAAAATTTTAAGAAAGACGTATTAATTGGTTGTATGAAGCTTTTAACTGGTAGAAAAAAGATGTTTTTTGGTATTTAATCAAAGTAAAAACGAAATGTTTTTTATTCTTTTAAGCCTATATATTTCAAAAAAAGTTCTTTTTTTCTTCTCGATATAGCTATCCGTTCTCCATTATCCATTACACAAAAAAAACCATCACGCTTATCAACTGAGATTACATTTTTAATATTGACGAGTCTATTTCGGTGGACTCTAAAGAAGAGATTATTGCTCATGAGTTTTTCTTCAAAGACCTTTAAATTTGTTGATGATAAAACTTCAGTATTGTCCTTTAATTTAATTGAGGTATACTTCCCATCGGCAGTTAGATACAGGATATCATCAATTTTTATAAGGTCAATTTTATATGTAGATTGTACAGATAAAAAGTTCCTAGCATCACCAGCAGAGTCTTTCTGTTTTATAAATGTTGAAACTTTATGAACAGCATTTATTAATTTTTGAGAATTTATTGGTTTTAAAATAAAATCAATAACATTGTAATCAAATGCCTGTAGTGCATAATCTCCATAAGCACTAATTACAATAATCTTGAAATCATAATTTTTAAAATTATCTATCACATTAAATCCAGTAATTTCTTCTGTTAGATTTACATCTAAAAAAATAAGATCTAATTCATTATTATCAATAAGTTTAACAGCTTCTGTGTAAGAACTAGCTTCTCCTATCACATTTACTTCAGGACATAAATTTGATAATAAAAGTTTTAAAACTTGTATACTTTTCTTGTTATCATCTATAATTATAGTTTTCATATTCATTCTAAAAAAAATATACTTTATAATGTTAATGCAACAAATAGTTATGTATAAGTTACGCTGCTAACTATAAATAATTAACATGTTGATATCAATATATTAAAGAAACAAAAATAATGATTAGTTTTTCAAAACTCAATCAATAGTCTTGACATATTTTAAAATCCTAAACAAAAGAAATAAACGGTTATTATATTGACTATAATGGTTATTTACAAGCAATAAACGTTTATTTACTCAATTAAGAATGCATTTATTACGTTTTTTTTTTTGTAATTTTAAAAAAAACCAAACCACTAGTGATAATATTCTTATGTCTATTAAATTTATATAACTACAAAAAATCATTATTCTTTTTTGGTAATTCCCCCTACATATGAATATATATATATTAATTGTTTTAAAAAAAACAACCTGTTTTCTTTTATTATTTTTTATACACTACCACAGTTATGCACAAATAAAGCAAAACGAGACTATTCCTTTTGAAAATTTTGGTGAAAGTAAGATAAATAAAAAAATATTACGATTTGACCAGCAAGGCTTTTTATGGTACAATGTTTTAAATGGTTTTGTGAGATATTCAGGGGATGCAAGTCACTTTTTTGAATTTAATCATCCTTCAAAAAAAGAACTTCATACAGACTACTTTCAAGACTTTCTAATAACAGAAAAAGATTTATTGATTGCGGCTACAACGGATGGGATATTATTTTTTGACTTGAATACAGGTGAACGAAAATTGAATATATTTAAAAATGAAGATGGAACTATTCCTTCATTTAATTCAATAAAAAAGGACCCTGAAAAGGATTTGTTTTGGTTAGGCAGTACATCATCAAAGTTTGTCTATTCCTTTTCATTAGAGACAAATACAATAAAAAAATATAATGTTTCCCATGGAAATTATAAAGTGAAATTCGTCAAAAATAGTTGTTTAATATTGATAAATAATGAGGGTGTATTTAAAGCCAAGATTGATAAAAATAGTAATACATTAGATGACCAAATACTGTATCATTATCGAAATACCAACACGAAAGCTGTAATCGTTGAAAATAGTACAATTATGCCTAAAGATGAAGCTGGTTTTTATCTCTATAATAATCGAAAATATACTTTCATTACACTAAAAGACATTGATTGTCAGATCATTGAAATTCCTTTCGATAATGTATTTAAATATAAAGAAAATATTAATGCCAATACATTTGAGCAAAGTGTTTTAATGCAAGACCATACCACAATTAAAGAATATGTTTTGAAAATTTCTAATTCAAAAAAGGTTTTAAAATTAGAAAAAAACGGTATTCATGTTAATAAAGTATTGACTGACCATTTTTCTACTTACGATTGCGTAGAATATGATAATTATAATCTATGGATTCCAACTGAAAGTGGATTGGTAAAACTACCTATTGCAAAATCTCCATTTAAAAGTTTTTTAAAGAATGAAGTAAATTCTATCAGTTGTCGAAGTATTACTGAGATTGATAATCAAATAATAGTATCAACTTACAGTGGTTTTTTTAAAAAAAAACAAGATGAAAACGAGTTTAAAAAACTAAATCTAATTGGTGAAAAGGATTTGAATCTTAAACTAGATTTTTTAAAATTAACATATGGCTTTCATAAATTAAATGATAGTATTTTGTTGACCTATGGATTTTATGATCGTAAGCTTTTTAAAATAAATCTAAAAACTAATAATATTAAAGTCATTAATTTTAACTTAGAAACCTCATATACTCAAGGATTATCTTTTTGGGATATTGTACCTTACAGGCAACAAGAACTATTTGTAGCTAGTAACAATGGCTTGTATCGATTTACTGTTAATCCTGCTGAGAATAGTCTTGTATATGATTTAATAGAAGAAAATCAATTAAATGATACTATAAATTTACAAAATCATAAATTAACTGCTTTACACTTTGATAAACAACATAATAATTTATGGATTGGGTCTGACAGAAAAGGGCTTTACAAGAAAAATTTAGATACTGGATCGGTAATGTTTTATTCAAAAAAAAATAGAACACTTTCTAATAATATAATTACAGATATATATCAAGATACAAATTACAATGTATGGGTAGGAACTGAAAATGGATTACATAAATTTAATTGGAGTGGTAAATTAATCAAAGTTTATAATCAATTAAATGGTTTGCAAAATACTGTAGTAACAAAAATTCAAGAGTCTGACAATGCTATCTGGATTGGAACTTACAAAGGGTTAGCTGCTTTGAATAAAAGTACAGATGAAATTCACTTTTTTTATTCAGAAGATGGTATATCAAACGATGAATTTAATAAAAAATCGGCGTATATAACCAAAGACGGTAAAGCCTATTTTGGAGGAATTGATGGCTTGACTTTTTTTAATCCCAAGAATATCATATTAAACAAAGAAAATTACACACTACATTTACTTGAACTCACAAAATATGATATTCAAAAAAAGGCATCTACAACAAAAAGGTTTGATTTAGACAAGCTAAAAGCAATTACGCTTCCACATGATAAAAATTATATTTCTTTAGAGTTTGGTATTGCTAATTTAGAAGTATCAAAAAATGTTACTTATCAATATCAATTTGATGATAATCCATGGATTTTATTAGATAACAATATTTTAAGCCTTCAAGGATTAGCAGCAGGGGAGCACCACATTAAGGTAAAAGGAATTCCTAAAACAGGGATAAAAACAAATGTTTTAAATTACACTTTAATAATTGATGAAGTTTTTTATAAAAAAAAATGGTTTCAATTATTAATCATTTTTGTTATTTGCTTGGTTGTATACTATTTTTATAAAATCAAACAAAAGCAATTTGCAAAATTGCACCAAAAAAAATTGATAGAATTAGACTTAAAGTTAAAACTTTCTTTGAATTTAATGTCACCCCATTTTATATTTAATATTTTAACTGGACTACAAACTACTACACTTATTGATGATGTATTAGAAGCTAACAAAAATTTTGACCGTTATTCAGAGATTCTTCGGCAAACAATCGATTTGTGTAATAAAGAAAATATAATCTTACAAGAAGAAATTGCTTACATAAAAAAATATATTGAGCTAGAAAATAATTTATTAGAGTCGGATATTGAATTAATCATTGATGTAGACTCAAAAATAAGCTTGGATACTCTTAGTATTCCTACTATGATGTTACAGCCTATTGTAGAAAATGCAATTAGACATGGATTAGTTGAAAAATGTAGAAACAAGCAATTGCATATATGTTTTCAGCTTGCAGAAGAGTTTCTAGTCATTACAGTTGAAGATAATGGTATTGGTAGACATGTAAATAATGATGTTAAAGGTAGAAAGTCATGGGCTACTAGCATTATTAATAATAGGATGGAAATTTACTCTCAATTAGGAAAAGAAATGATTCTAAAAATTCATGATTTAAAAGATGTTGAAGGTAAATCAGTTGGAACTAAAGTTGAACTCAAAATTTTCACACCTTCTTCTTGTTAGTATACTTTTACATACAACCAAAACGTTTATCTCTATAAAATACCATTCATTCTAATATAGTGAACTCTTATTAACTTAGCCTGAGCATCCATAGTTTTTCTTATATCTTGGCTTGAGTATTTAAAAACGTTTATTATAACAGCAATCTCGAAGATAATGCTAATTCCATTTAAATTTCAATACATGGCATGAGATTCACTGATAGAAGCGCTTATTAATATCTATAAAACTACAAGCCGTAAAATTAAAATAAACCTTAACACATTATGAAAAGAATATTAGTCATTTTTTGCTTTTTCATTGCATTACAATCTTGTACAAATGAAGAAGTAAACTCATTAAATGAAGTCCCAGAAAGTAATATTTTAACAAAATCTAAAATTAATGATCTAATTATTGAAAAACAAGGTAAGTTTGAATGGAATGACCTAAATGATGAACAGTTGTATTCAGCTTTCACATATTCAGAAAACTTAGTAATTATTTCATGGAATTATGATTCTGAAAACGACTTAGAAAAAACTAAAATTATAGAATTCATTTTAGATTCGGAAGGTAAAGACAAAAATAAAAAAGATATCATTTTAGAAATAGACGACCAATTAAATTTCGTGTTTGCTAAAATTTATAAAAAAGAGACTCTGTTGGGTTTAAGACGTATGCAGGAAGTTGCTGCCGTTGAGCCAATGTATGCCATATTTACAGAATCAGAATTTCGTACCAAAGAACACACATACACAAAAAAAGATTCAAAAATTAATCCTACTGTCTTTACTGAAAATTCCAGAATTCCAGTAGATACAAGTTGTTTTTATAATCATGCTATTGATGTAGCATGGAATTATGGCTTGTCAGGGCAAGGCATTGAGGTTGCTGTCATTGATAATGGTGTTTATGAAAATGATCCTGAATTTGGAGAAGGTATTAATAGTAGCAATAGAAATGTTAAAAAAAGAAGTCGTTACAAAACTCCTTGGTGGAAGTCTTGGAGAAGTTACAAAGATCCATACCCAGGAACTGATGGTCATGGTACAACAATGACACATTTAATTGGAGCTCCTGAAAATGGATCGAAAGGAACAGGTGTTGCTTACAACACAAATTTAAGAACGGTAAGAAGTACAGGCGGTTTATTAAGTATATGGATAGATATTCCTGACAATATGATGGGAATTGCTCGTTCTTTCTCTTATTTATCAGGTAAACAAAATGTGAAAATAATTTCAATGTCACAAGGAGGTCTTATTCGTTGGACTCCAGTAAAAAGAGGAATAAGGAGATGTTTAGATAATGGAAAGTTAATTTTTTGTGCAGCAGGAACCGTTTCCTCTATTAGTGAAATTAATAACTTTTTAGGCGTACAAACAATTACATTGTTTCCTGCTAACTATTCAATAAATAATTCTAAAAAGGTATATGCCGTAACTGGTGTAGAAAAGGTAACGGGTAGCTTTAATAATGCAGATTGGTGCCAAAACTGTCATGGAATAGCCGATTTTGTTGTGGAATTTGATACTGAAGGCTCTTCTTCAAATTCTACTGCAACTACAGCTGGAATGGCTGCGTTAATTTGGGCAGAGCACCCTAACCTGTCAAGAAGCAGTATTATTGGAAAAATGAAACAGGCTGCGGACAGAACTACTGATGGTACTAAACATCATTTATTTGGATATGGTAGGGTAAATATGGAACAATATTTAATTAACGAAGGAAGATTATAAATAATAATTTTTTGGAATGAGTCATCTGTTATACTTTAAAAAAAGGAATATGTGATGTGTTAAAGATAAGCTAACTAACAAAATTCCAGTTTTTTCAGTTTACATTATACTCATATAACTATTATATTTAAAAGAATACTAACTGCAACATTAATATATAGGTGTTGTAATACATTAATAAACAGAATATGAAAAAATATCATTTTATCTTAGTTTTAATTTCATTTGGCTTAATGCTATCATCTTGTGATGAAGATGAAGATAATGTTGAAAATCAAAATCAAGAAATTACTTTAACCGATATTGATGGAAATATTTATCAAACCGTCACTATAGGGAATCAAGTTTGGATGGCAGAAAATTTAAAAACTACGACTTTAAACGATGGTACTCCTATAACTGAATATAGACATTTTGATCCAAATCAGTCCTCATTTTCTTGGATAGACACAAGCAATCCTCAAATGCTTTTTCAATGGGCAGACACTTCTGATTTAGGAAACTTGTATCCTGATGAATTACCATTTGAATTTTACGGCGCGCATTACAACAACGAAACAATTGTATCAGGAAAATTAGAAATAGAAGGTTGGAGATTGCCAACGCAACAAGACTTTATTGAACTTAGAGATTATGTAGCCAGTCAAGGTAATTCAGGAAATGAAGCTACCGTATTAAAAAGTGAAATAGGCTGGTTTGATTCATCTATTAATGGAACAGACCAATATGGTTTTAATGTTAAACCTGCTGGAAATACTATTTTAGGGGGAACGCCCGATTTTGCTTCGTTAAATGCAAGATTATGTACTTCTGATATTAACCCTACTAACAACAAACGAAAATTAGCTACTTTTTTTGATAATGACGAAATATCATTTGAAGAGATGGATGTTAGAAACGGTTTTAGCGTACGTTTAATTAAAGAATAAGCATAGTAATTATATACACTTAAACAACAAGCTGAAAATCCTCAAGGGTTTTCAGCTTGTTTGTTTTAGGAATGTTTAGTGCTACACCAGACAACTCCGCATAACATAGAGTGTAAGATTGAAGTATACCTTTTCACACTTTAGTTTCTTTAAAATCTAGCCTTGCAAGAAATACTTGTTAGTAAAATTGATGCGTTCACAAAAAAGTTACATACATCATTATCATAACAAAAGTAGTTTCTAAATTATTTTTTACTTTCAAGAACTAAAGCATTATTATTTTGTTTTGCTAAGGCAAATTCAGGCATTATCTCCAGTGCTTTTTTAAAGGCACTTACGGCAGTAGCTTTATCATTTAAATTGAAATGAATAAGCCCTTGTAAATTATAAACAGCTGCTTTTAAAACAACTTTTTGATTTTTAGTTTTATCAACTGGTAATGCGATATAAGCATTTTCAACAGGCGCACAATTTAAGGTTTGTGCTATGGTAGTTTTTGCTTCTGCAAAACGTTGTATATTAAATTGTAATTGTGCCAATTGATATCCATGAGCCATGTTGTTTGTGAGTCTGAACAAACTTTCATACGCGGTTATAGCTTGTTTAGTATCTCCAAGTTGCTGCAAACTGATAGCATTTATTTCTAAAAGCTCCGTATTACTTGGTTTTGTTTGCAATAATTCCTTAGCTAAAAGATGACTACTTACATACCTGCCAGCACTATAATAGGCTATTACAAGCGTGTCTTTGTAGGTAGAGTTTGCACCTTCAGTTGCAATGATATGATGTATGCTGTTAATGGCTGTTTGCATATCATTATAGCGTAACGCTTGTGCTACAATATTTTTTTGACTATTTAATTGGTTTTGTTTTAAATCGTTTAGTGTTAGTTTTTGAGCAACGGTAACATTTCCTATTAAAATAAATGTAGTAATAATTAGAGTTTTTATAATTTTCATATCGTTTGGTGTTTGATAATATTTTTAATATAACATAATATAGCTTGTCTCATTTACACCTTTTATTTGTTGAACCTTTGATACAAATGCTTTGTTTTATTGATGTAAAGAAACCTTGTGTTTTAAAGAGAAAAAGTTTTAAAGCTATTTTTAATCCATTGACTTTATTGTAATTGTTGAGACAATTGTATGGGAGCATTTATTTTTAGTATAATTTTCTGCTTTAATTATATTAGTTTCTATATTTCCATTAAATGTATGCGCTTCTGTTTATAAGTCTTGTTCTATACTTGTTAACATACAAAGGTTTAGCCATTTAATTACTATAGTATGTAATACTGTTATGTCTCAAAAAAAGTGTGAGTAATTAATTATTACCCACACTTTTTGTATTGTTATTATTAGCATATTCTATACGCTACAAAATGAGTATTAATGTAAATCTACCCATGCAGCACCATCATAGCCTTGAAACTTAGAAGTAGTAGTATTAAAACGAATCATTCCTGCAACAGGTGTAGCATCTCCAAAGGTATCTGAAGAACCAACTTTAATATATCCATTTACATCTAACTTTACACTTGGTGATGTTGTGCCAACGCCTACGTTACCATTGTGGTCTATACGCATACGTTCAACGGAAGTTATAGTTGCATTTTCTACTGTTGAGAAAGTTATTCTACCTCCAACACCTGTTGCGGAGTAATCTTCAGAAGCAGACATTTCTATTTTAGAAGATTCTAAAAAATCCGTACCATTATACCCATCTGCTCTTAAAGTCGTAATTCTGCCTCCATTTGTTACTGGTGTTGGATTTTCCAAAGTACCACGAGATTTTTGACCTACAAAATACGCTGCATGCCAAAATGCAGAACCAGAGGCTACTTGTCTAATTTCTGCAGGACCTTGTTCTCTGTGGATTTCCAGAGCTTTAATTGTTGAGTCATCTGTTCCAATACCAACGCTACCGTTGTCAAGAACAACAAATTGATTTGTCCCAGATCGTGCTGTAGTACCATCAGATAGCGTATTTAGTTTTACTAGTGTATTTGTTGCATCGTTAGAGAACAAACCGCCAGTACCTGCTGCACTTTCTACCCATGCAGTACCATTATAATGCCAAAAACTATTTGTTGTCGTGTCATACACTTCTAAAGCGGTTGCTGGAGTTGCAATTGCAGTACGCTCTGCTGTGGTCATCCTAGGCATTAAAAAACCTTTAGTAGTAGATGCAACATCTAAAATTGCGGATGCTTCTGGTGTCGTTGTGCCAACGCCTAAGTTACCATTAGAATCTACACGTAAGCGCTCACTACCTCCAGTATATAGTGCTAAAGAGTTAGCTGCAGCAAGTTCAAAACCTGTGTCACTATCTTTAATGGCAAAATCTATAGTTGAATTATTAACACCTACACCTATATTACCATTTTCAGTATCCATAATCATTAGTGACCTAGTATCTCCTTTTTCTGTAGGTCCGTGTCCTCCTCTAAATACAACTCTCGAATCTGTTCCTAAGCTACCTCCACCAGTATGGTAAGAATGAAATGCTGTTCCTGCACCACCTCCATCATAACTAAAAGCACTTCCAAATGCGGCTGTACCATTATTATCTAAATCAAATAAATCTTGATTTGGATCATTACCAGTTGTAAGCATTACTCTTGTATTTTGATCCTGCATTACGAGTTTTTTACCATCAACATCAGTTCCTACGTTAGTAGTACCGACACCTATGTCACCATTATTAGCAATAATCATTCTAGTTTGAACTGTTGTTGATCCATCTTCTGTTGTTTTGAACTCCATTCTTGTAGAAGTAGAGGATGAAGACCAATTACTGTTAGCTCTAAAAGAAATAGTTGCTTTAGCATCTGCATTACCAATTACACCATTACTACCACCAGCTTCAATAACTGCTATTTCATCTCCCGACGATAGAGGCAAATAGTTTGTTCCACCAGCATCTAATTTTCTTCTTCTTAATATAGTTCTGGTAGAACCTCCTAATGAGTTTAATTCCAAAACTGATCTATCTTCACTTTGAGCATATATAAGACCTCTGTGTCCTAACATAGATGTCTGGTTAGATCGTAGCGTTGGAGCGTTAACATTTCCATTTTCTATAGCTCCATTGTCTCTAATTATTATTTGGTTGTCTCCAGATCGTGCTGTAGTACCATCAGATAGATTGGTAAGGCTAACAAGTGAATTAGTACTGTCATTAGTCCATTTAGAGGCACCAGCTGCATTTTCTACCCACGCACTTCCATTATAATGCCAAAAACTATTTGTTGTCGTGTCATATACTTCTAAAGCTGTTGCTGGAGTTGCAATTGCAGTACGCTCTGTTGTAGTCATTCTAGGCATTAAAAAACCTTTAGTAGTAGATGCAACATCTAAAATTGCGGATGCTTCTGGTGTCGTTGTGCCGACAGCTAAAGTACCACCACTTACTAATCGCATTCTTTCCGTTAAATTACCAAAACCAGTATCTCTAACTGAAAAACTTAAGAAGCCTCCCGTAGCATTATCATTATTAACAGCATTTATACTAGAAGTAAAAAAAATATTATTGCTTCCTCTGGCTAATAATTGCATCCCTGCAGAAGTTTGCGCTGTTGTATTGTCATTATTCCTAATAGTAAAACCTCTTTCTAAAATATTTGTATTAGTGGGGTCATATACCAAGTTAGAATTGTAATTTACGCTAAGCGTAGTTGTTGGTAAGCCACCTGAGTTGGTACCCAAACTTAAAGCGTTGTTATCTCCAATTACAAATTCCGCACCTACAGGTCTTGGCGTTGTACCATCAGATAGTGTATTTAGCTTTACTAATGTATTTGCTGCATCGTTAGCGAACAAACCGCCAGTGCCTGTAGTGGCTTCTACCCATGCGGTACCATTCCAAAGCATTACTTTATTGGTGGTAGTGTTATATACTTGTAGTCCTGCTTCTGTGGCATCTAGTGTACCGTCTACAGGGACTAAAGTAGTGTGGTCTGCCATACGTGGTAGTAACATTCCTTGATTTCCTGAAATTTCTAAAGTTGCTTGCGGTGTGGTAGTCCCAACACCAACTTGCGCAAAAGCTGAAACGCTTGTTGTCAAAAAGGTGATTATAAATATTAGTTTTTTCATTTTATTTCTATTTGTATTATTCTATAATTATTTTTTTTGTCAGTGTTTTACTGTCTGCCTTTATTTTTAAAAAATAAATACCAGTTTGCACATTTTGAATGTTTACTGTGTTAGCTCCGCTGTTTAACATGAATTGCCCATAGTCTTTCACTAATCGTCCTTGCAAGTCTATAAAACTCATGCTTACATTTTGGCTGTTGTTTGACCAATTGATAGTAAACTTAGCCTCTGAAGTATTTACAGGGTTGGGAGAAATTGAAAAATCTTGAAAGCTATTGTCCTCAATACTCAACGGCATAAAATTGTGCAATGAAGTACCGGACAAACCAGATGGTGTATTAACTGTGTTTGAAAAGTTTGACATTCCATCATTTGTAGCATCTGCAGTTAAAAAACTTTGTAACGGAGTTACTGTAGTAGCCAAACTAGAATCATTTGCTAATATGCTAATTGTTCCTGCTGATGCTGGCTGATTTAACTGAAAAGTAACCACTGTTGTATTCATTCCAGTAGAAGGCGCATCTATCGAAATAGGGCTTCCTAATGTTTCCGTGATTAGATATCCATCAATAGAAGGATCTCCCACATTATTACCATCAAAAAAAGTTGCCGAAGCTGAACTTCCTAAAGAAGATTGTATGCTTCCTGTAACTCCATCAGACAATATGATTGTGAAACCATAACTCTGAACGGATGTTGCAAAAGTAGAAGTGTTCGTTTCTGGTACTATTTGTATGGTATAATTGAAGTTATTATTATCAATTAACGTGTATGTATAATCGGTTTGTGCTTTTAACTGAATGCTAAGTAGCAACAGAAACGCGATTATGATTGTATTTACTGTCTTTTTCATTGAATTAATTTTCAGGTAATTGTTCTTGTATTTGATAGGTACTAAAGTTTAAGAAGTTTCCTGGATGTGATAGCACATTTTGTAGTATAAGCGGTGTGTCAGGCGTTGTTCCTGTATACTGTGTGATTCCATCCATGTTTACATCGTGTACATTATATCCAGTAAGTGCAAAAGTTGGAAAGTTTAAGAAATTCCCTGGTGCGTTCAGCACTTCTGATAGTATAGACGGAGAATCTGGTGTTGTTCCAGAATACTGAACAACAGTATCTCCATTTACATTACCAGCCCACATACCCATAGTACCACCAGCTAATTGAACTCTAGCATTTTGACCAAAAGTTGCTGTTGTGTTTGTGGTAAAATCAATATTCGTTGGTGTTGACGATAATGCAACTACTGCATTGGTTACTATAGCTAAATGATTTCTATGCTTTACAGCAATTGAATACGGTACTGAACCTACTTGAAATGTTACAGAGGAACTACCATCGATACCAACTACATCTCCATCGCGTTGTATAAGCGCAGATTTTGCAGCAATAATATTTTGATTATTTCCTTTATCTCTTAGTTCTATCCAAACCCAATCAACAATTGCATTGCTTCCTGAAGTGTTAAGTACGGAACCATTCATTACTACCGCATCACCATATGGGCTTGTAAGTGGAATATGATTTCCTGTTCTTAGATCATCTCTCATGAGCGTTTCTTCACCAGGTATTGGATCTACTTTTGCTCCTTGTAAAAATACTTTAACGTTAAGACTTACAAACGTTTCTGGATCAAATTTATCTTCAATTCCATCATTATCAATATCTGTATCTCCTGTATCTGTATTTCCGTCTTGTGGCGAATCATCTGCATCGGCAGCATCGTGGATACCATCATTATCAGAATCTTGACCATTGAGTGGTGTTCCAGTTCCTGTTGGATCAACATCCGCTACATCAGGAATACCATCATTATCAGTATCAACAGGATCAGTTTTGTCATAAGGATCTACAATATTGATGATTCCATCACTATCTGTATCGCCATTGTTGGTTGCTGTAGTATGATCTACATCAGCACCATTTTGAATACCATCGTTGTCAGTATCTGTATTACTTGTAGCACCTGAGTCAACATCAGCACCATCTGGAATACCGTCATTGTCGCTGTCTACATTGTTTGGATTAGTTCCGTTTGCTGTTTCTGACCGATCTGTTATTCCGTCACCGTCTGTATCTGCAGCACCAGTATCTAATGTTCCATCGCCATCCGCGTCAGCATCAGCGTAGTTAGGAATACCGTCACCATCTAAATCTGTTTCATCTCTTGAAGCTAATGCAAATAAACCATAACCCGTTGAAGTTTGGTAGTTTACCCATTCAGTTCCGTTAAACCTTACAATAATTAAGGCTTGCGAAGTATTTCCTCCATAGGTTGCTCCTGTTAATTCCGATAAACCAGATACATTAACATTTGTAGAAGTTCCTGCATTTTGTGTTACAGACCAATATTCTACATCGCTTAATGTATAATCAGCTATTGATGAAGCTAGTGTTCCTGTTGGGGATGATCTAAAATATTCACATGAAATTTCATCTGTAGCGCTTGTTGTAATCGTTACTGTAGATTGCTCAACATCACCTACGTTTACTGTAGTTGTTCCAGCTCCAAACACAATAATGTTTCCATCAACATACTCTGAAGGTGTTATCCATGTACTACCAGCTTGCAAGTAAAAGTTACCGTTTGGATGTTTTGTAACAACTTGATTTCCTACAGAAAAGTTAGTATTATTGTTTAGTGTAAAGACTCCTCCATTGTCAACATGTAGCTGTTGTGCATTAGCTGTTGAAAACAGAACGCTCAAAAAAAGTATATACAAATACCTGTTTGATAGTTTAGTAATGTAATTTTTGTTCATATTTTTTTAAAATTTAATTTGTTATAAATACAGAGGGTTAGTTATCTAGATCCGTATTCGGGAATTATTACAAATCTCTATATTTCTATTCTACATGAAGCATATACCAACTGCCTTTTAATAGGTGGGTTAAAGAAAAACTTAATCGGTAATAAATGCAGAGTGAAAGGTTTTGTTTTTTTAAGTGAAATTGTTTTTTGTAAAATACACTTAGGTTACTTGAAAGAATCCTCTTTGGATAATGTTTTGCATTTTATAAAAATATCTCTCTATTGTCACACAAAAAACTCCTAATGATTAAGGGTTTATCAATTAGGAGTATCATGCTATAAAATTTTAGGGAATAGAATAACATTTATCAGATTATTAATGTAATGTTACAAATTAAATATATTAGTATATTGGTATATTTAATGATCGGTTAGTTATATGGAATGAATGGCGTTTTATCTGTAATTTATCATCTTCTGTTTTAATCCATAATTAGTTTTAACTGATATTAATATCATGAAGCACTTAATAAAGAAAAATACTTTTTAATAAATACATCAATCTCTATAAAAGTTTTAAGTTCTAAACTTTATTCATAATTTCATGCATGCTATATAACATTAGTCTTTTAGATAAAAAATTTTTCATATAATATTTATATTCAACATCAATCATAAGAAAATTTCATCATAATCACTTTAATAGTATTATTATGTGATTGATAGTATTTTTTAAAACTAAGAAATTAGAGAACGAATAATAATTACCTAGGTTATATAACAGATAAGAAAAAAATGAGTTTTCATTCATTAGTATAGTATGATTACCACTTAAACTTCAAAAAACTATTGCTGATTTTTACTATATTTGAATATTATTAATCATCAAATGATAAAAATCTAAACGCATATACAAACGCATATAGATTGTCTATTATAAGCGAGGTTCTAAAAACTTAATCAACTGATAATCAATTATGATTATTTTAGTAATTGAGTTCATAACCCGGAGGTCGCGGGATCGTGCCCCGCTCTCGCTACAACGAAACCCATTGATTTTCAATGGGTTTCGTCTTTTTTAGAGCTTTTTTTTCAGTACTCTAGTATCGTTAGGAGTACTGTTTTTGAATTTTTCACATATTATACCAATCACTTAATCAGTTATTTATACTACAAGACCTTTAGGGTAAGAGCTTAGGATTAGAGTTTTTATTGAAGATTTCTACATTCTTCATAGCTTTCAACACTACATTTTCATTAACATAATGTCTTCTTAACACTTCTTTTGAAGTGTGATAGGATAAAAAGCCTGTATCTTCTTTCATCGTCATAGCTAAATAAGTTAGATATGTTTTTCGCAAATGTTTAAATTGTAATTCTTTTCCTGTGTTTAATAAATTATAAAAATGACTGAATCCTCTAGACAAATTATCTTTCAATACATCAATTGTAATATTTCTTTCAGGGAATAAAATATATTCATCGCTTCCTATTTTTATCTTTATATCCCATTCTGTTCAGTAAGTCGGAAAAATTTTTTATTACTGGAATAATTTTAGGAGCAACATTAGCATTGTAACCATCTCCCTTTTGACGCTCTACCTTGAAATTTCTTATTTCTTTAGAAATGAAAGTTTTGATAAGATTAATAAGTGAAAAATTAGCAGTTTAGTATCCTTATCTTTTTGTAATAAGTTCAACCTAAGTTTTTGTCCAATTCATAGATAGCTAATTACGGTATTTTTAA
>NZ_JBGCDL010000351.1:0-11143 GCF_045105435.1 Kordia sp.
GCGCAACATAATGTGTTGGCTGGTTGTTGGGTTCATGATGTTATTGAAGATGCTCGTGAGACTTACAACGATGTCAAAAACGCATTGAATGAAGACATTGCCGAGCTTGCCTATGCATTAACAAACGACAAAGGTCGTACACGGAAAGAACGTGCTGGTGACAACTATTATGAAGGCATCCGAAATACGCCGTACGCTACTTTTATTAAATTATGCGATCGTATTGCGAATGTTACACATTCTAAAAATACTGGCAGTAGAATGTTTGCAATGTATGGTAAAGAAAATGCCGCGTTTGTTGAAAAACTCTATGATGAAAAATATGTAGAAGTGATTCAGTATTTGGAAGGTTTACTAAAAGAATAATATTCCGAAATCTCTTTATCAATGTTTTTATTTATGAAATTATGCTTTCAATGAGATTTTAAAATTTTGTGCATTTGAGTAAATAATTTATTATGGACTTACAATCGAGAAAAATAAAATTTGTACAAGAGTTTCTGAAAGTACAAAGTGAGGAAGTTATCTCTCGACTAGAAAGTGTTTTAAAAATAAATCAAAATTATCCTGATCAAGAAGATTTTAAACCGATGTCTGTTGAAGAATTTAATGCTAGAATTGATACTTCAATGGAAGATTTTAAAAATGGTAAATTGACAGAAGCGAGTGTATTAAAATCTAGTATTGACAAATGGAGTTAACGATTTATTGGACAGGTTTTTCAAAAAAAGAACTTCTAGGAATCTTCAATTATTAGAATAAAAAAGTTAGCTGTAAAATTGCAAAGAAACTTGTAAATGGAATTTATAACGAATTTTTAAAGTTAAAAAAACAACCAAAAATAGGTCAAATTGAAGAACTATTAAAAGGCAGAAACTAGGATTTTAGGCACTTATTTTTTAAAAATTATAAAATTATTTATTGGTTTAATAAAGAAAAAAAATGGATTGAAATCATAGATGTTTTTGATACACGACAGAATCCACCAAAGATTAAAAGAAGTCAATAAAATTAAACGCTTAAAACTCCTCAACTGCTACCATAGTAACTTTAATCGCCGTGATTTTAGGGTTTTTCTTTTCGATGGTGATGGTTTTTGCAGCAATATCAATCGATTTTAAGGTAACTGCGCCAGGTAAGTTATTATAATATGTAGTTGGTAAAATGAGCCCTTTTTCGGCAGAAGGATACACATATATATACTTTTTTTGTGTTTTTACATCGTAAATAAACAGCTTGTTTCTAGCTAAAATATTGGTGTCTGAAATTACCTGCACATGATCTGTATTTACTTCCGAAGCAATTATATACGTGCCATTTTCATCTTTGAAAGCATCAATTAAATAAGAAAATTTCGAATCAAATTTTGTAGGATCTAACACTTTTTTTTGTTCGTAATAGACACTATTGTCTTTGATAGAAATTTCATAGTTTTCCTCAAATGCATTCGATAACTTGCTTACGCGTCGTAGCGACGAATTATCATAAATATACATTGAAAAGAATCCATAAGCTGCTTGTGTCGCCACTACTTTAGTTGTGGATACCGAAACTTCATCTTTAGCAGTATTTAGTCCTAAAAAAGAAAAAACACAAACGACTACAACTAAAAATTTATTCATCATTAAAGTTCTTTAACATTCTTACTAAATATCGTTTTCATGAACATTTTTTCTTTGCCATCTTCCGCTACAACAAGGAATTTAGGCGCTAAAACACTTGCAATTACTGCTGAAATTAAAGACAGCCAAAACATATCGCCTTTTATGATGGCACCTATAGTGAAGCGAAATGCTAAAAAGAGAATTGCAAATGCTATTAAATTGAAAACTAGTGCTTTTGTTTTTGGTGTCATGTGTCAGTATTTTTAATCTTCTTTGTGTTGGTGTTTGGCTTTTTTACTTCCTGCATACATTTCGTACTTCACCAATCGCGATTCTAGTTTTCCGTTGAATACTTTTATTTTTCGCGATGGACGCAAACCAACAAATTTTAAGGCTTCTAAGTTTGACGTAATAAACCAAGCATTGGTGTTTGAATATCCTTGTTTTAAGGTATCGCCAATATCTGCATAAAACTCTTCCATGTCAATATGCAAACGCTCTCCGTATGGCGGATTGAATAGAATGTGCAGCTTTTCATCGCCTTCTTTTTTTGTTTCAAAAAAGTTATCGCGACGAATTTTAATGTAATCCTCCAAATTGGCGTTTTTTACATTGTCTTTTGCTTTTTGCACTGCCGATGGCGCTTTGTCATATCCGTAGATATTATGGTGGAATTCACGAATTTTTCGCAAGGATGATTCTTCTATCTTTTCAAACAAATCCACATCCCAATCTTGCCATTTTTCAAAACCAAATTCTTTTCGGTTGATGTTTGCCGGAATGTTACACGCAATCATTGCTGCTTCAATTGCCAAGGTTCCACTTCCACACATTGGATCTAACAAATCAGATTGTCCGTCCCAACCGGAAAGCATTACCAAACCAGCCGCCAATACTTCATTGATTGGCGCAATATTGGTTGCCGTTTTGTATCCACGTTTGTGCAATGAACCACCCGAACTGTCTAACGAAATAGAACAATCGTTGTTTTGAATGTGTACGTGAATGCGCAATGTCGGAAATTTTAAATCTACATTTGGACGTTTGCCTTCTGTATTTCTGAATTTATCCGCAATGGCATCTTTCGTTTTTAAAGCGATAAATTGTGAATGTGTAAATTGCTCAGAAGCAACCGTAGCATCAATCATAAACGTATCCGTGTGCTTTAGGTATTTATCCCAATGCATACTGTATACTTGATCGTATAAATCTTGTTCGTTTTTAATTTTAAAATATCGAATTGGTTTCAGGATTTTAATAGCTGTACGCAAGCATAAGTTAGCTTTATACATAAACCCTTTGTCGCCTCTAAACGTAACATTACGTGTTCCTTTACGGATGTCTTGCGCACCTAACTTTTTAAGTTCGTCTTCCAATAAGTCTTCAAAACCATGTAACGTTTTGGCAACCATTTTAAAATTATCGTGTCCCATTTGCTTGTAATCTGACTGCAAAAGTACGTTAATTTAAAAGCTTATAAAATTTGTGTCATAAAAGGTTACTTATTTTTTGCACAAAATATTGTCAGCATCACTTTTAACAAAACTATTTTCTGGGTTTATACCTTAAAATCTGTATTCTACCTTTAACAGTAAATACCTTGGCAACAATCTATATTCGGTTGTAGAGTTTCCTATATCACTGATTGTAAAGTTTCTAAATGTATTGGTGTTAAATAAGTTTTTTCCGGAAAGCATTAAGGTTAATTTATTTTCTTTGATTGTATATCTAGCATCTAAATCTAAAAAATAATATGTGTTATCTGTTTTTAAGTTTCCAAAAAAGTAACGTTCCGATTGAAAGTCAAAATTTAGCTTATCGTTAATTGTAAACGTCAAATCTAAGAAGCTTACATTGTCCGTAAACTCACTCGTAACTCCTGTTTCAATTTTGTTTGCGAGCCATTTACTACCAATATTGAAATCGAAAAAGCTATCAAAAGCACTTCTGAATTCGACACCATAATTATAGTTTGTTGAGAAAACTTCTCTCAATTCTGAGTTGTTTACCACATTTTTGTATTCAGATTTAGTGGAGCCAAAGTTTAGTTTTATGTTGCTTGCTAATTTCTTTATAAAGAAATCTAAAGATGTATTTACCGTAAATAATTCTCTATCTTTTATGACAATCGCTTTTGCTTGTGTGTAGTTTTGATTGATTAGTGTGTTGGTTGAAAAGAAATCGTGATTTTTGGTGTATGTTATTATAGTACTTGCAAAAAAGCGGTCACTCCAATTACCGAGTTGATAATTAAATAAAAGAGCCGAAGCATTTAATTGATTGAAACTTCCTGTACCACTATTAAAGTTTCTGAAACCATTAAGAATAAAGTTATTATATACGTTTATCACTTCAGCATTGGTAGTATTGTGCGCGTAGGAAGTACGAATGCGGTTTTTGTTATTTATTTTCCAGTCTAAACCTAAACTTGGATTTATAAAAAAGGGTTGTTGTGTGATTTTCTCATTACTTTGTTCTAATGAATTGAATAGTTGATGCAACTCTAAATCTCCTATGAGTTTTATATTTTTGTATGTATACTGATATTTAAATTTTCCATATAAATCATTGACAGTGTAGTTTAATTGATTTTGATAATCAGCAGGATTGTCTATAAAATTCGCATCTTCTAGGAGTGAAAATTGACTCCTCAAAACATCTCTTCTAAAAGCATTACCAACTCTGAATTCTAATAAGTTTTTATTTTCTTTTCTTTCTAATATATGCGCTTCAATACCTGCAAAAGACATTTTTTGATCTAGTTGTTGCCTAACATTGTTTGCATTTGTATTTGGAAATAAATCTTCAAATAAAAACTGATTTACAGTATATTTTTTATCTGATGTTTCTTTGATAAAACGACCTGTTAGTAAGAATACTTTATTGTCTTTGAATTTATTTGAATAGCTTATTTTTTGATCAAATAGTTCTACCGGATTGTCTAAGTTTTCAATGGTAGATTGCGTATTAAATACCAAATCGGATGCGCCTGTAAACGTAGCATTTTGATATTTGGTTGTCGCTTCAATCATTTTCGTTTTAGACAAATCATAAATTAAATCTACCTTACCAAAGCCAATGCGTTTTTTGTTTTGAAGTTGATACTCTTCTGTATTGGTAAAGTCTAAATTGTTAATAGAAACATTATCCGTTCTATTTCTATAAAAATCTAATTCATCCCAATTAAAGAAGCCTAATGTTTTTATTTTTATTTTTTTTGTTGGATTAAATATAGCGTTTAACGATGCCATTTCTGCATTGTTGAAGGTTGTTCTACTACGTTTAAAATTTGGTGGATTTGCAGATAAGTCAATTAAAGACATAATACTTTTGTCATCACCTATACTTGCGGGTTGATTGAAACGTCTTGGACGAATTAAATGATTAATATCTCCAGTAGCATTGTAACCTGTATTATTAAGATTGGTAAGAAAGTAATATTTATTCTTTTTACCAAAGTTCATTAAATTACCTTTGGCATAGTAACGATTTTCATCGAGTAAAACATTATAGCCTAAAGTTACATTTCCAAACCAAACACGTTTTGCATCATCACTGAGTTTGAGGTTTAAGGCAACTCGCTCACTTTCTTCAATACCTTTTAGCAAACGATTGTTAGAATAGTTTTGTAATAGCTCTACTTTTTCAATAGGCCTTACTGGCATATTTTTGGTGAGTATTTTGTAACCACGTTCAAAAAAGTCGTCACCTTCAATCATTACTTTTTCCACTTCTTGGTTTCCTACTTTTATAGTACCATCAGCTTCAACTGTAAGTCCTGGTATTTTTTTGAGCAAGTCTTCTACGACTTCTTCGTTACCTTGCAAAAAAGATTTTACATTAAAAACAATGGTGTCTTTTTTTTGTATGATATCGCGTTCTGCTGTTAAGATTACTTCGTTTAAGGAAATAACTTCATCTTTTAAAGAAACATTGATTTCAACAGTTTTTGTGATATCTGAAATTGTAACAGTTTGCTCTTGTTTGGTATAGCCTAAAGACGAAAAGCTCACAAAAAAAGCGCCTTTAGTCTTTGGGTTTACAGTATAAAAACCATTGGCGTCTGTACGTCCGTATGACACAAAACTACTATCAATTTGTTTTTTTAAAACTACTGCTACAAATTCTATAGGTTTTTTGTTTTTATCTATTACTTTACCTTGTATTTGAGCAACACTGTTAAAGCTAACAAGTAAGAGTAGAAATAAGAATAAGATATTGGTGCTTTTCTTCATTTATGGTTTCTATTTCTCCCATTCATATTTAACCTCTTTTCTATACATTCTTGATTTACTTTTTGAATTGTTTGGGTTTTTTCTGAGTTTGTTTCTCATGTTTCTTGGCAATTTAGACCTCATTCTTTGCAATACATGATCGTCATAGTTATCACTAAAGTCAACTAATTCTTTGAGTGTCTTGCTTTCTTCTGCTGTTGGAGGATTAAAGTGGTATTCACAATCACAAGGATATTTGATACTTGTAACTTTCATTTGAAACATTTTAGTATCGTCTGATGCTTCTATGATTAGCCCAGGAAGTCCAAATAATTTCCATGGACCATACGGCAGTGGAATTTCCTCTGTAAACCAAGCTGTGTACGTTCTACCTCGAAACTCACCAATTGCTTTTTGACATTTATATTTACCAATAACTTTGGTATCATTTTCAATTTGCCAATTTATAGACTTCCATGTATCATCAACAGTAAAATCAGAAAACAAACTACTTTTAGGGAATCGTAATTTAATAGACTTTTGTTTAAAGTTTCGATACACTTGCTGTCCTTGTTTGTCGCCATAATCAAACTTTATTGCAACGCCTCCATTTTTTTCTTGTACACCTGAATTCTTTGTTTTTCCTGTACTATGAATAAAAACAGAAGTACTATCATTAAAATATAAATTGGCTACTTTATATCCGTTATTGATGTTTTTTGAAGGAAATTTAACTTCATAGCTTATCAAGCCTGTTTTAGACTGACTATTCGCTATAGTGTAAGCCAATAAACTAATTATAATAATTATATTTTTCATCTATATATAAAATTTATAAACAGCTAGCGTCAAAAAATGACACCAGCTGTTTTTTTTTGTACTTGTAAGTTTAGAAGAATATTGCGAGTAGCACATCTAAAATGTCTCCCATTGTAGTTGAATCATCACAATCCATCCAAAAGCTACCGCTTCCGCCCCAGTCTCCAGTTCCTCCGTCATCGAAATATACTGGAAAACCACATAAATCGTTGCTATCAACTGTAGTATTGTCAATGTTTATTACATTTTCAATTGTAACATCGTCAAATGAAGTTTCAGTTTCAGTGTTAGTGTTAGCGATAGCTAAAGTTCCGATTAGCATAAAAGCTAAAGCAAAAAATACATTTTTCATGGTTTTAAAATTTTAAGTGCACCGTTTAAGTCTTGTGCGGTTGGTTTTTCGACTTGTTTTGATTTTCATTTATCTACCTTTTTGAAGAGTCAATTTACATTTTTGTTTTTAATTTCGTAAGTCGAATAGTCATAAAATTGTTCTTTTATAGTAATCAAATGATTATCAATGCGTTTATGTAGGATATTATATATATCTATAATATTATATGTAACGTTTTAAAATGCTTGCTTAAAGTGTGTAATTTTTACTTTTTAGCTGCTTTATCTTTTCAGTATATTTTTACGAATTAGCATCTTTATATCGTTGTTTCTAATTGCTACTGTATTATTTGAAAATACTTTTTAGCGTGTTAATGGTATGCTTTGTGGAGGTTACTTTAATTGATACTGAACTTAAATCGTTTATGATTTGATTACTTAAATCTATAAAAAACGAAAAAGACAAACTAATTTTAGAACTCTAAATTTATAAATCCTAAGTAGTAAACAATTTACGCTAAACGCCCATTTTACTTGAAGAAGTAAAGAATTTACCCGCAATTACTTTATCATTTTAAAATGTGTATTTCTTTATTCTATTTTTTTCTAAAAACAACTAAATACTCACGTTTTTTTTAGTAATAAATAGTCCGAAAACTGATTCAATTTCATTTTTAAAGCCTTCTGAATTTGTACACTCAAAAAAAAGATCTCATAAATTTTATATACTATTAGTTCACTTTAGGCATTAAATTTTATCGAATTTTTTATATTGTACTTTGTTGCCAATTATACCCAACACAATTACTATAGCATGAAACGTACCACAATACTTCTATTTGTACTTCTGTTTATTCATCAGTATACTTTCGCACAAAGCAAAACAGCAAAACATCTTTAAAATTATATAGAGAATTACGCAATGAATTGCTGAATGTGATTTATGATGTGGTGTTGAAGTGATGATTTTTAAACGCATGAAACAACAATTTTTGAAAAAAAATTATGGATATGTTTAACTTTTTAAAAAAGAAAACGGAAGGTGTTAAGGAAGAGTTTCTGATTAATAACCAAAACTTCTCTTTTGATTTTGAAAATATAGTAGTTAAGATTGAAGGAAATATACTTGTAGATCTGAGCTTAAAAGCAAGTGAAAGTGTATTCGCTGAATTGTGTGAAAATGATGATTTTGAATTTGGTTATGGATTATATGCTCCTGAATTTTATGCGAGAAATATAAACTTAGGATCTAAAAAGCAAGTTTCTATTAACGAAAAAAATATAGATACTTATGAAACCGCTTTGTATTTTATGGAACATAATGATGTTATTGTCAATATAAATATTTTTGACAATTGGATTTTGATTACAGGATCAACTATTATTAGTGATAAAGAATATCCGTTAGTTATAAAAAAGAAAATGTAACGTCATTTTACCCAAAAGCAAACTTTTACATACAAACTCGAACAAAAATTACCTAAACAAACTATTTTTTATTAATTCTTCAATTGCTGAATTAATAAATTAGTGACTTCACGCAGTTGTGCTTGTGCTTCGGAAATTTCAGTATCAAGTGCAGTACTAGTTGCTGGTATTAAGTCCTTGACAGAAGCCAACGCGTCCATATACCAATTGTGCCAAGCAGTTAGTATTTCGGCTTCGTTCTTAAAAAGTTTACCATTTGTGATTTCCGTTTTACTAATTTCAAATTCATCACGAAGTCTTTTTTCTGCTTTTTTTAGAATGGTTTCTATGATTTGTTTTCCTGTTGTATCGTCTGCATTTACAAGCGTATATGCACTGACCAAAGCGCCAATTCCCACATTTTTTAGTGTTTCTTGTGACACCATTTCTATTCTATCATTATCTGTATGATAAAATTGATCAGTAAAATGCCAAAGTAATACTCCTGGAATGTCTGCCTTTAAAAATGGTGTATGATCACTTCCACCTTCAAACGGATTGGTGTTTACTTCCCAATTTGCGAACTTTCCTTGATTTTTAAAGACTTCAATAATAAAATCATTTAGGTAATGAGGTTTCATTTGTTCTAGCGAAAGCACACTTCCGCCCCATTCGGTATGTTTGTCGTTTCCTCTTGTCCAAACTGCGCTAGGATCTGGCATTTTTTCAATTAAGAACGATCCGCCAGTTAAGGAAGTATTTTCGCCAACCATGTCCAAGCTAATTCCCCAATTGATATTCGCGCTGCGTTTTTCTTTTTCTGAAATATAACGTCTTGTTGAAATTATTTCATCGCCCCAAAGAAAAGTCAGCGTACGTTTTACATTTAATTTTTTTGACTTTATGAGCTTTGCAGATACGGCTGCCATTTCTAATTGAACGCCCACTCCAGAAGCATTATCATTAGCGCCAGGTTCTTGTACGTGCGCACTGAACACGAAACTTTCTGTTGGTTTTTCCGTTCCTTTTATGTTTGCTACAATTGTTAAATCTTCAGAAGGATATATTTTCGTTTTTATAGAAACGTTCAATTTCACTTTTCCTTTTTGAAGTTTTTCTTTGAGCTTTTCTTTGGCTTCGTACGACAGCGCAATTCCCCAGGTTTTTATTTTTTTGTTGTACGGAAGTCCTCTAAATTGAATAGAAGTTTTGTTTTTTTCTGGCTGTAAATATGAAGGATTGTCATACGTTAGCAAACCAATAGCGCCACCTTTTGCTATGGCACTTCGGTACAAACCCCATAAACCCATTTCTGCAAAAACAATTTTCCCTTTTACATTGGTCTTTTTTACATCTTTTGCGTTTTTTATATGTACCACTTCTGCAACAACTCCTTCTGGTGGTGTTGATACGGAGTTTATGTACACCATGTTTCTATTCGTTGAAAAATCTAATAATTTTTGATCGTCACCAACTATGGAAAGACTTGCAGCTACAGGTTCCCAAGTGTCCTTTTTCATTTTCCTTTTTTCAATTCTGTATGTTAGGACTTCATTTGGAGCAGCTTTGGATTCTAATACATATCCCGCTTTTTCAAGTCCTTCAGCAATTCTATAAATACTTGCATTATAGCCTGAATTTCCAACAACGCGCCAATGTTTCTCTACAAAAGCGGTAGTTTCGTAGGCTAAATCTCCTGTGAAGTTTTGTCTAACCAATGCAAAGTATTGAGCTGTTGTTTGCGAATTATTAACTGTATTAGTACTCGTGAAAAATGTAATAAGTAAAATGAATGATGGTAGGATGAATTTTAATTTCATAGTATTTTTTACTTCAAATTAGAGGTAATGTATTGTTTGTAAGCGCATTTATATAGTTCGCCTAATTTAGTAAAAGAAAACGTAATAGACATATTACTTGGTATACTTCATAAAATAGTTTTTCAAAACTAAAACATATAATCTTCCCTTTCATTAACAGTCTTATCACCAAAGCAATAAGGGTGATTTTCCTCCTGTGTATTTTTCTTACATAGATTATTTTTGTGTCAATCATTTATAAACCACTAAAGAAAAAAAGTTATGCCACATTATGCACAAGGAACCACAACATGGACACAGTTAAAAGGATATCAAGCAGTTTGGGATCCGAAAATTGATTTAGGGAAGTTTTATTTTACTACGTTTCAAGGAAATCGTGAAGAAACACCATTTATGAACGCAGAAAATTTTGCACGTGTTATTGATATATTAAGAAACGAAACGCCCGTTTATGGAAATTCATCAACAGGTTCTGTAACGACACAAAATGAGCAAGTAGGAGAAGAAGAAAGCTAGAATTTCAATTCTATAAAGCAAATAAGATAGTTTGGACATACGTCTAAACTATCTCATCTTTTTTTAAGCATGATTGAATTTTAATCAAATTCAATTAAGTAATACAATGCATCTGATGCAGGAATATCATTCCATTCTCCTGGCACGCCTAATCCGCCAACTGGCTGCGGCCATACATTTAACCCAATTCCTAAAGCGTCTTGGTTTCCAGCAAAATTATCTGGTTCAGTTCCCCAATTGTTATATAATCCGCCCACAGCATTTCCGTTAGCGTCACCTTGCCAAAATTGTGTTGTGTCTGCGTCGTTGTTTCCATTCCAAACCCAAACACCTTCTGCTGTAATATCATTTGCGCCTAAAAATACATACGAAGCCGCACCACCACTGTTTGATACGGTATTACTTAATGTAATGCCAGCATTGTTCATAA
>NZ_JBGCDL010000352.1:0-2601 GCF_045105435.1 Kordia sp.
TAATGGTATGCTCAAATCTGCCATATTTTATGAGACTCAATTTGTTATCTAATTTTACTATAACCATCTTTGTTCTCTATTTCAATACCAACTAGAAAAGGAGAAGAGCCTAAATGCTTTCCTCTTTGTAATCTTTGATAAAATTCTTTGAATATTCCTCTAAATGCAACCTCTGTATCCACTTCATCTATTATAGTTCTCATTCCGGTATCAGTTGGTATATCACCTACGCTAAACATACTCCTTAAATTATTCTTATGACCATTAACCTCCATTCTTCTTTGAAAGTTTAATAATGAGGGATATTGGAAATACATACATTCTATTCCTGATAGCATAACATCAGATATACTATTGCTTTTGTTCTTCCCTCTGGTATCTTCAATTTTATTAAATTCTTTTTTGACTGATTCTATTAATGCCTTAAATTTTAGATGTTTTTTGAATGCATCTTAAGTTTGCTTTACATTTTATTTACTGATTTAGCTTAGCAAACTCTATTTTCTTCTGCACTTACTATTTTTTTCTACGAAAAATATTTTCCAGAAACCCCATCTTCCCATACCCACCTCTCATATCTCGAATTGCTGCTAGGATGTGTTAAGGCTATTTTAAGGAGATTAATATTTTTGAATTTATAGTCTTCTAGTTCCACAAAAAGTATTATTTAATTATTTTAAAAGCTCTATTTGTTTTAAGTTTTGTAATGAAATCTAACACTGAAAAATTAGATGTCCAAAATAATATTTTAGCTTTGCCAAGAATGTTATTTTTAGGAACATAACCCATTTTTTTTAAGAATCTACTATCTATCGAATTATCTCTATTATCTCCCATGAAAAAATAATGACCTTGTGGCACTTTATAAACTGGAGTGTCATTGTGATCAAAGTTATTTAGATAGCCTTTTCCGTCATTCTCCATATAAACCATATAGCTTACTCCATTTGGGAGAGTTTCCTTGAAAATATTTTTTACATAATGAGTGCCATTTTGTTCTATATCAATTCTCTGACCTTTATTTTCTCTCTTTACAGCAACATTATTGATATATAATTGCCCATCCTTAATTTGTATTTCATCACCAGGAAGTCCAATAAGCCTTTTTATATAGTGTCTACTACTGTCCGTTGGTAATAAAAAAACTATGACATCGCCTCTTTTTGGAGGAGTGTCAAAAGATAACGATTCATTAAATAAATCAAATCTGTTAAACATGAAGGAAAGGGAGCTATTATTATATCCATAAGCAAATTTTTCAACAAAAAGATAATCTCCTATTTGCAATCCAGGCTTCATTGAACCAGACGGAATTTTAAAGGGTTGATATATCAATGTTTGAAAAATAAATGCAAAAATAAATGCAAATGCTAGTGAGCTGAATAATTCTTTGAAATTTTTATAAGAAAATAATGATTGAATGTAATAATTAATAGATTTCATTTTTATATTTTAATGTTGTATTTTCCGGCAGACACTTTGGCAATAGGTATCCTGTAATGAGAGCACGATATATAATCAATTTTTAATTTACTTAAAAATTTTATTGAAGTGGGGTCTCCAGCATGTTCACTGCAAACACCAATTTTTATATTTGGATTATGTTTTCTACTACTTTCAATTGCCATTTTCAACAACTCTCCTACTGTTTGCTCATAAATAGAAGCAAAAGGATCTTCAAGAAAAATACCTTTTTCTATATAAATTCTTAAAAATTTACCTGCATCATCTCGTGAAATACCAAGGCATGTTTGGGTTAGATCGTTAGTTCCAAAACTTATAAAATCTGCTTCGCTTGCTATCTTAACTCCTAATTTCTTTGCATATGATCTATCAAAAGCATGTTCAGCATTGATAAATGCACATGGTCCACCTTTTTTTTGACATTCAGCGATTGCATGAAGTGTTAAAGTTGTTTTACCCGAACTTTCTGGACCAAAAATTTCAATTACTCTGCCTTTTGGATAACCTCCAACCCCCAAAGCTATGTCCAATCCTAATGACCCAGATGGAATTGATTCAATATCTTGAGCATCCATCTCACCCAATTTCATAATGGCACCCTTTCCATATGCTTTCTCTATCTGACTTAATGCAGCTTCTAACGCCTTTTCTTTGTCCATAAGTTTGAATCATATTTGTGTGTAGTATTACTCAGTTGCAGTATAGATAAACTATTAATAATATTAACAATTTTTTTATTAAAGTATACAGGCGATTATAATTTCATCCATTTTTAATTCAGTAAAATTTAAAAATTTGCATTTTTGGGGTAGGTTGAGGGAACTTGAGAAAGTGGCAAGGTATGTCTGTAAAAGCCCATTATATCCAAGCTTCAGAATTTAATATTGATATGTAGTTTTGTTTAGCTATTACTACTATCTCCCTTTTTACCGTATATTTACAAAATTCATGAATATTAAAAATCATGTGATATTCTCACCTTTAAGGCTGTTTTTATAGGCTCTTCTCCTTTTCTAGTTGGTATTGAAATAGAGAACAAAGATGGTTATAGTAAAATTAGATAACAAATTGAGTCTCATAAAATATGGCAGATTTGAGCATACCATTAGGAATACCAAGCTTAGAATTAATAACACA
>NZ_JBGCDL010000353.1:0-4639 GCF_045105435.1 Kordia sp.
CGTTCATAATCCGTAATTAATAAAAAATCGGTTCCGTTTTCTTTTACTAATGTCAAACCGTGCGCGCCAGGATAATTTGTTCCCCAAGTTTCTAACAGCTTTCCAGATTTATCATAAATAATCACATTGTTTTTCGTGTGATTGGTTAGTAAAACGATTCTACCTTTGGAATCTTGTAACATTTCATGACAATCGTTTACAGGCGTTTGCGAAGGATTCAAATTTCCCCAATTCAGATCGACTTTGTATTTGTGTGAATTGTGTCCAACGATGACATCATTATTCGCGCCAAGCGAAAAAGCAGAGCTTAAACTTGGAGCTGCTAGTAATCCTAACGAAAGTAACGATGAATGTTTTAAAAATTTTCTCCGATCCATAGTTAACTTAATAAATCGTGAACAACATGACCAGAAACGTCCGTTAGTCGGAAACGTCGTCCTTGATGTTTATAGGTGAATTTTGTGTGATCGACGCCCATTAAATGCATCATGGTAGCTTGTAAGTCATGTACATGCACAGGATCTTTTTGAATATTATAGCCAAAATCATCGGTTTCTCCATACGTGAAGCCAGGTTTTACGCCGCCACCTGCCATAAACATGGTAAAGCATCTTGGATGATGATCGCGTCCGTAATTGGTTTCCGTTAATGTTCCTTGACTGTAGTTTGTTCGACCAAATTCGCCGCCCCAAACAACCAAAGTATCTTCTAGTAAACCACGTTGTTTTAAGTCTAAAATTAATGCGGCTGTCGCCTGATCTACATCTTTTGCTTGTTTTGAAATGTGATCCGGTAAATTATCGTGCTGATCCCAACCCATGTGATATAATTGGATGAATCGCACATCTTGTTCAGCCAATCTTCTGGCAAGCAAGCAATTTGCTGCGTATGTTCCAGGAACGGTAGCGTCCGAACCATACATTTGAATGATATGATCGGGTTCTTCTTCAATATTCATCGTGGTCGGAACCGAAGTTTGCATTCGGTATGCCATTTCGTACTGCTCGATTCTGCTGTTGATTTCCGGGTCGCCAAATTCGCGTTCTTGCTTTTCGTTGAGTTCGCTTAAATGATCGAGCATTTTTCTACGTTCGGCACGTGTCATTCCTTCCGGATCTTTTAAGTATAAAACAGGATCTTTCCCAGAACGAAATTGTACACCTTGATGCAATGAACTTAGGAAACCATTTCCCCAAAGTCTGGAATATAATGGTTGTGCTAACGGTCTTCCTGTTCCACGAGAAAGTAGTACCGAAAATGTTGGTAAGTTGTCGTTTAAACTTCCCAAACCATAACTCATCCATGAGCCAATGCTTGGTCGTCCAGCTTGTTGCGAGCCTGTTTGAAAAAACGTGATTGCAGGATCATGATTGATGGCTTCTGTGTGCATGGATTTAACAAAACACAATTCGTCCACAATTTTGGCGGTATATGGCATCAATTCGCTTACCCAAGCACGTGATTCGCCATATTGATCAAATTTGAAATTACTTCCAACGAGTGGAAAACTATCTTGTCCAGAAGTCATTCCTGTTAATCGTTGTCCTTTTCTAACAGAATCTGGCAGTTCTTGACCGCGCATTTTATCGAGTAATGGTTTGTAATCAAACAATTCTAATTGTGATGGTCCGCCACTTTGAAACAGGTAAATGACACGTTTTGCTTTTGAAGCAAAGTGTGGTAAGTTCATTCCTTTCAGCGGAGAATCGGCAGCTTCAATAATAGAAGAAAACGGATCGAGCATAGATGCAGCGGCAATTCCGCCAATTCCTAAGCCTAGTTTTTTTAAAAACTGTCTGCGTGTGTTGTTTAAAAAATGTTTGTGAACTTCTTCCATGATTATCCTTTTACAATTGCTTCATCAAGATTGAAGATTAAACTTGTGAGTACGCCAAAAGCGTATATTTTTTCTTTTGCAATATCGTTTGTGATTTTTATTTTTTTGGTGGAATCGTAATTTGATTCGGTTTCTTTTAGAAATTTCAATAAGTTTTCAATTTCGGTTGCGTCTGGCGTTCGCGAAGTAATTTTTCTGAAAATGGTTTCAATCCGCGCTTCATCAGTTAGATTGTTTTCTTTCAACACTTGGATCGCCAATGTGTTTGCCGCTTCTATTAATTGCGGATCATTTAGCATAACCAAAGCTTGTAATGGCGTACTTGTTTTTTGGCGTTCAACCGTACAATAATCGCGCGTAGCAGCATCAAAAGTCATCATGGCAGGTGGCGGAACAGTTCGTTTCCAAAATGTGTATAAACTTCGTCTGTACAAATTCTCGCCAGAATCCATTATGTATTCAGTTAAACCTTGACCAGATGTTGTTTCTGCCCACAAACCTGTAGGTTGATATGGTTTTACACTTGGGCCACCTACTTTTTCGACTAATAATCCACTTACTGATAGTGCGTTGTCTCGAATCATTTCAGCAGTCAATTTATCGCGAGAACTTCTCGCCAACCATTTATTGTTTGGATCAATTTCTATGAGTTGATCGGTTGTTTTTGTCGTTTGCTGATACGTATTTGATAGCACCATTCGCTTGATCATTTTCTTCGTATTCCAACCTTCTTCACGATAGGTAATTGCGAGCCAATCTAATAACTCCGGATGCGAAGGCAATGCACCTTGATTTCCAAAGTCAGCACTTAATGCTACAATTCCTTTTCCAAAGATTTGTTGCCACAAACGGTTTACAGCCACTCTTGCGGTGAGCGTGTTTTGGTCGTCAAATAACCAATTTGCCAAACCGAGTCTGTTTTGTTCGTAATTTTTTGTGAATGGTAAGACAGCTTTTGGCGTTGTGAAGTTGACTTCATCGCCATGTGCATCGTACGCGCCACGTTTTAAAACATAGGTTTTTCTCGTTGGCGCATCATCTTTCATGACCATAAGTTGTACTTCTTTGATGGAATCGGGCATGTGGATGAAACCAAGAACATCGTCAATTTCTTTTTGTGTAATTTTTATGTTTGGTTTTGGAATTTCACCATAATCCATGCGTCCTTTTTCATTGACTTTATTGAAAAAAGCATAGAAACCAAAGTATTCTTTTTGTGAGATTGGATCGTATTTATGATCGTGACATTGCGCACATTCCATCGTTAATCCGAGTAATGATTTTGAGACTGTATTGGTTCTATCTAAAACATATTCAACACGATATTCTTCATCTATAACGCCGCCTTCTTGAGTTATTTTATGATTTCGATTGAAACCTGTTGCTACAATTTGTTCTAAAGTTGCATTTGGTAATAAATCACCAGCGAGTTGCCATTTTACGAATTCGTCATAAGGTATATTTCTATTGAATGCGCTAATGACCCAATCCCGCCAAGGCCACATGGTACGTTCTAAATCGTCTTGATACCCGTGTGTATCGGAATAGCGTGCAATATCGAGCCAATTCGTTGCAAAATGTTCGCCGTAACGTGTAGAATTCAGCAAATGATTTACCACTTTTTCATAAGCGTTTTTGCTTTCATCCTTTAAAAAAGCATCAATTTCGGTGAGATTTGGTGGTAATCCTGTCAAATCAAAATAAACACGTCGAATCAGTTTTTCTTTGCTAGCTTTTTCAGATGGAGTTAATCCTTTTTGTGTGAGTTTTTCAATAATAAAATTGTCAATTTCATTTGAAATTAAGCTATTATTTTCAATTGTTGGGACGTTGCTTTTTTTAGGGATTACAAATGCCCAATGCTCTTTCCAAACGGCGCCTTGTTGCACCCATTTTGTCAATACTTTCTTTTCATATTCGCTTAAAGAAAGGTTTGAAGTTGAAGGCGGCATTAATTTGATAGGATCTTTCGAATTGATTCTTGCGACTAGTTTACTTGATATAGTATCGCCTGGAATAATGGCAAAATGATTGTTTTGTTCACTTAAAGCTGAAAAAGCACCTTCTTTCGTATCTAATCGTAAATTAGCTTCGCGAGTTCCGTCATCGGGTCCGTGACATAAGTAGCAACGATCGGAAAGAATCGGTTTTACATCAAATATATAATCAATCGTTTCAGGAACTTTAGTTGACTTGCCATTAGCGTTTGGTGCGTTTAAATTGTCAATGGCAATATAAGTGTTTCCTTTACTTTTATTAAAATATTTGTATGCTAGAATTCCTAAAAAGGGAATTAGAAAATAGCATAATAATACTAAAGGGTTGGTTTTCTTTTTTGTATTCAAAGCAGGTTTGTTTTTTCTATTGCTAGTCGTTTTTAAACTGGACAACCAATTAATAGTTTTGTAAGATACTAATAAGCAACTTATTTTTAAAAAAATTAATACCTTCTAGTTATGAGTTTTGGTCTGCATGACGAAGAACAAAATATTATAAAAAAGTGAACAGTTTTTCTTTTATGAATCCTAAAATCAGACAGGTATTTGTATTGAAAAGCATAGAATTTGATTTTTTGAGTTACGGTTTTTAGAGGTTTTATATTTTTTAGGCTATTTGTTTGTTTGTGTAAATATTTGTAAATTAGCAACTTAGGTCATGTGTAATTCACAAGCCTACTATAATTACGGTAAAACCGTAACAGAAGTAATGTTTTATCTTAGCACTCTTTTAAGATATAGTTTATTTTTGTTCAAAACATATTGAGGTTTAGGGGAATCTCATTATAATAGTATTATTCTATTA
>NZ_JBGCDL010000354.1:0-18605 GCF_045105435.1 Kordia sp.
AATATATACTTTTATTTCATTCTTCCAAACAAAAAATTGTCTTTTTGTACGATATTTTCGTATAAATTGATATATTTGTACTAATTAAACCTAAAAAATTACCCAAATGCTCGTAAAATTCACGGTAGAAAACTATTTATCCTTTAAGAATAGAACGACTATTGATTTCACAGCGTCTTCCCTTACCGAACTGCGAAATACGAATCTTCATCAAACCACATTAAAGAATGTGACCTTGTTGAAGAGTATGATTATTTATGGAGCCAATTCTAACGGAAAGAGTAATTTGTTTAAAGCCATTAATTTTGCGCGAAAGTTTATTATCAACTCTTCCAAAGACTCACAAGCCGACGAAGCTATAGAAGTGCAACCGTTTTGCTTATCGACTGAAACGATTGAAAATCCGAGCTTTTTTGAACTGGTATTTATTCACGATGCAGGAAAATATCGCTATGGTTTTGAAGTAGATGATGCCGAAGTTCACAAAGAATGGTTGTACGTTACGACTAAAAATAAGGAACAACTTTTGTTTGAAAGAAGTTTTCAAGACATTACTATTACTAAAAAATTTGATACTGCTAGTAACAATTTGACATCCATCACGCGAAAAAATGCCTTGTTTATTTCTGTGTGTGCGCAATTTAATATTCCAACAGGAATGGCAATTTTAAAAGCATTGGGGAATGTGCAATATATTTCTGGAATGCAAGATCGCTATACCATCAACTTTACCATTGATATGATGGACGATCCAACGAAGAAGAAATATATTGACAACTTTATTGCGAGTGCCGATTTAGGATTTACCGAAACGAAAGTAGAACGTTTTAAGCTTACGGAAGAAATTTTAGAGAAAGGAAATGTCCCAAAAGAGATTCGGAAAATGATTTTAGAGTCTGATGAAGAAAATGTGGTCGTAAGTACCAAACACCCAATTTATGATGAAAATAACGAAGAAGTAGACAATGTATATTTCAACTTATTTGTAAACGAATCGTTGGGTACGGGAAAATATGTAGCACTTTCTGGTCCAATTATAGATACGTTAATGCACGGAAAAACCTTGATTATTGACGAATTTGACGCGCAATTGCATCCGCATTTGAGCAAAGCTATCGTGGAATTGTTTAACTCGAAAGAGAACAATCCGAATGGCGCACAGTTGATTTTTGCTTCACACAATCCGGCGTTGATCAATCCGAAACGCAAACTTTTTAGACGCGATCAAATCATCATCACAGAAAAAGATCAATTTGGCGTAACGACTATGGAATCGTTATACGACAAAAAAATTCGCAAAGATGCTTCTTTCGAAAAAGATTATTTGGAAGGAAAATATAGCGGAATTCCTAATGTAGCAATTGATGAAAACTTCCGTTTGTTTAATGAGTAAGCTTGCTAATGCATTATAGTAAATAAAAACTGCACTTACATTTGATACAAATCCTTAACATAACCATCCAACCAAAATATTTATCATGAAAAAAAATTTGATCCTAATACTATATACCTTTATGACAACTATTGGATTTAGCCAATCAAAAGTAATGACACCAGAGCAACTTATTCAACTAAATAGAGTTTCTGCTGTGGGCTTAAGTGATGATGGAAAACAAGTAATTTATAAAACATCAACTTTTGATATAAAGACGAATGAGCGCTCCAATAAATTTTTTACAGTTTCTGTAAATGGAGGTGCTGTCAAAACTATAGAAGAAGTTGGGAATTTAGTAAAAGATAAAAATGTATCACCAAACGGAAAATGGAAATTAGTCGCAAAAGAAGTAAAACTTCAAAAAGTAAGTGGCTCTGATCATTATGAAGATGTTCCTAACTCCAATGTTTATATTTACAATCAACTCAACTACAGACATTGGGACAAGTGGGAAGATGGCGCTTTTAGCCATGTATTCATTCAATCTGCTACCGATTCAAATGATGAAGGAATTGATTTGATGGAAGGAGAACCTTATGATTGTCCACAGCAACCTTTTGGTGGAGATGAAGACTATATTTGGAGTCCTGACGCTAAAAAAGTGTTGTACGTTGCCAAAAAATTAGCAGGTACGGAATATGCTGTGAGCACAAATACAGATATCTATGAGTATAACTTAGAAACAAAACAAACGACCAACCTTACTGAAAACAACAAAGGCTACGATACGCATCCTGTCTTTTCACCAAAAGGAACGCTTGCTTGGTTGCAAATGAAAAGAGATGGTTATGAATCTGATAAAAATGATATCATCGTCAGATTGCCTGAAGGAGACGTAAATTTAACTAAAGATTGGGATGGTACTGTCAATGGATTTATTTGGAGCGAAGATGGATCAAAAATTTATTTTAACGCTCCTGTTGGTGGAACTGTTCACACCTTTCAAATCGATGTTCCATTTGGCAAGAAAATGAAGTCGAAACCTATCCAGATTTCTAAAGGTCAATTTGACGTAAATGGTATCATAGCCCAAAGCGGAAATCATTTAATTGTGTACAGACGCGATATGAATCATGCTTCAGAGATTTATAATCTGGACATCAAAACAGGTGCCATGAAACAATTGTCTACAGCAAATGATGACATTTACAAAGACATCAAAATGTCTAAGATAGAGAAGAGAATGGTTAAAACTACCGATGGAAAAGATATGGTTACTTGGGTGATTTATCCGCCAGATTTTGATCCCACTAAAAAATACCCTACACTTTTGTACTGTCAAGGTGGTCCGCAAGGAGCTTTGTCTCAATTTTATTCTTTCAGATGGAACTTTCAACTGATGGCTGCCAATGGATATATCATCGTTGCTCCCAACCGAAGAGGAATGCCTGGTCACGGTGTTGAATGGAATGAACAAATTTCAAAAGATTATGGTGGACAGAATATGAAAGACTACCTTTCTGCCATTGATGATGTAGCAAAAGAGTCATACGTAGACACTGATAGAATGGGATGCATTGGTGCAAGTTATGGAGGATATTCTGTGTTCTATTTAGCGTCAAGACATGAAGGTCGATTTAAATCATTTATTTCTCATGATGGAATTTTCAATTGGAGATCCATGTATGGAACTACGGAAGAATTATTTTTTGTCAATTGGGACATTGGTGGTCCATATTGGGATAAAAATAATGCTGCTGCTCAAAAATCGTATGCCGAATTTAATCCAATTAATTTTGTTGACAAATGGGATTCTCCAATTTTGATTATTCAAGGAGGAAAAGACTTCAGAGTACCAATTGGACAAGGATTAGAAGCTTTTCAAGCGGCACAATTACGAGGCATAAAATCAAGACTTTTATATTTTCCTGAAGAAAATCACTGGGTGCTTTCAGCGCAAAATAGCTTGGTTTGGCAAAGAGAATTCTACAAGTGGTTAGATGAGACCTTAAAAATGTAAAATAAGAGTGAATAGGTTTTTGTAATACCTCAAAAAACGATTTTGACGTAACAACCATGAAATCTTTATACGGCAAGAAAATCCGCAAAGATGCTTCTTTTGAAAAAGACTATTTGGAAGGAAAATACAGCGGAATTCCCAATATTAAAATTGATGATGATTTTTGTTTGTTTGATGAATAATCAATTCTAGGCTTCACAAAAAACAGCAATTTCAACAATAATATACTCATGTATCATGTTTTAGTATCACAACCAATACTACCAACATGAAATATGCAGTATACATCTTATTCATGGTTTTGTCTCAAAATGTACAAAGTCAAACTCCAAACACAGAAGTCATATTCTTTGATATTGTTGACTTAGCATCCTGTAATAAAAACAGCGAAATTGGATACCTAAAAAAAGTACATTTAGGCATGTTTTCTTATGATTTAAAAAACTTTGAAAGTCACAAATCATTGACATACAGAATGTTTCAAAGAAGCACAAGGTTTATTGACAGCATCGCACTAACTCCTAAAGAAAAAAAGTATTTACTAACTGAATTAAAAGCTTCTAAAGATTTTGAATGGAATTTAACCAAAAAAACAACTCTAAAAATAGCTGATAATTCTAGATGGCTTACAAATAGAGATTCCTCAAAAAAACATAGAAATAGAAGATTAAAAATTGTCTCTAAACCAATCTTCATCAGAAATAATACCATTGCCTGTGTATACAGCACGGATTTGTGTTGTGGAAAAATTAATGGACACACTAGTTTATCACTTTACAAACGAATCAACAATAAATGGACCGAATGGATTGCCATTTGTCAAGGTGATTTTTAAATTAATTTTTTCGCTTTCGCGGGATCATTCAAAGTAAAGTTTGTACTTCTTACTACACTTTTACCTTTTCGGCAAAAGTTACCTGTTTCAACTTATAACAACAAAAAGATCGCTATTTCTAGCGACCTTTTTTAATATTCTTCTCGTAATTTTTAAAAAATTATAACACAAGTTAGCTACGAACAAGTTTAGTCAAATAATGATATATAGCCGATTCTTTAGTAGAGAAAAACATTATTCTATAAGTAAACGTTTGGTTGCTGTTCCTTCGTTAGAAACCACTTTCACCAAATATAAAGCATTTGTTAATTGAGACACATCAAAAGAATGTCCTGCATTAAAACCGCCTTTAAACGTTTTTATTTGCTTTCCTGTAATATCATAAATCTGTACTTCTTCTACTTTTTTGTCTAGTTTAAAACTGTCCGAAGCAGGATTTGGATATAGTGAAAGCGTGTTTGTTGTATTTTGAAATTCTGTTGTACTTAAAACTGACTGCTGATTTCCAAAGATTCTAAATTGTCCCGCAGGAATTACAATTCCGTCTGCCGTATTGGTTACATTGATGCTTGTAGCGCCTGTATCGTCCATTAAATCGTACCAAGTTCCTGTGTATGGAAAATCAGGTACAATGTTTAAATCTGCCACAGAGAAGTTACATAAAATCACTACATTCTTCAATTCAGATGCAGGAATTGTATCGTCCCAAATATAAATACGTTGTCTGATGTCGTTGATATACGGACTAATTGAATAGTTTCCTTCAAACACCGCTTCTTGTACTTTTAAATCAATAATTCGTGCCCAATCATCATAGATTTTAGCGCGGTTTGCATCTCCTAACCAGTTATTTGTCCATTGTGGTTGTGGTTTTGTGTCTAATTTACAATCACCTGGCGTTGCATCACTTGGTAAATTTACACTTCCGTTGTTACATGTAAAAATGGAGTTTTCCATTCCTAATGCGCCAAAGTGCCAAATCATTTTTGGTCCTGGAATCGTTAAGGAAGCTGCGCCTAAAGCAGACATTCTCGATAATGATACGTTTAAGTCTTGTACATTGTGAGACGCTAATGCTGTATTTCCGAATTGTAAGTTTCTGTACATGATACGTTCTTCATCATGACTTTCTGCATATCCCATTAATCTAGGTCCATTAAAACCTCTACTTGTATGTCCCATTCTGGAAATATCTGCGTTAGAAGCAAATCCCATCGTTAGTTGGTTATACTGATCGGTCATTTTTCCCCACATCATTATTCCTTTTCCTTCGCCTAAGCGATAATCTGCCCATTCTTTTTCTTCGTTGTCTTGACCTAAGTGCTCAAAAATCACATAATGATCATCGTCCAAACTCCAAGAATAATCAGCATATTGCTTTAATACTGCCACACGGTCATTTCTGTAACCATTGGTACAACCTTCGTCACTTGCAGTACATTCTTGTGTGAATCCTTTGGTTAAATCCCAACGGAAACCATCAATATTATATTCTTCTATCCAGTGTTTTACCACACGTTCTGTATAGTATTGCGTTCGTGCTTGTTGATGATTAAAATCAGATCCAACACTGTAACTGTGTCTTGCAACTTCATTGAAGTATGGGTTTTCTGAACTTGGTTCTCCCCAACCATCGTTATCTGGATCGTTCATCCACATACGTACCATTGGGTTTCTACCAAATGCATGGTTTAATGCAACGTCTAAAATAACGGCAATTCCATTTTGATGACATAAGTCTACAAATTCTTTAAACTTGTCTGGTGTTCCATAATATTTGTCTAATGCTAAGTGAAAAGACGTGTTGTATCCCCAACTTTCATTGCCTTCAAATTCCATGATTGGCATTAACTGAATGGCGTTTACGTTTAAGTTTTTAAAGTAATCAATACGATCTATCAGGTTTTGATAGTTACGATCTGCATCAAAATCACGAATTAATACTTCATATACAATTAAGTCTTCTTTTTTTGGCTTTGCGAAGTTTTGCACTTGCCAATTGTATGGTGTTTGTCCTGTTTGTAATACCGTAACTTCACGTTCTTGTCCCGCAGGATAGGTTGGAAGGTTTGGATAGGTTGTTGCAGGAATAAAAGGATCGTCGAAAGGCGATAATACTAATGTAGAATATGGGTCTGCCGTTTTCACCAAGGCTGGTGAGTTTGCAATTGGCGTTTCGTCAATTACCCAATATTGGTAGGTATAGTTTTGTCCTGATGTTAATCCATCAACTTCTAGCCAAAATTTTCCTGTAGCACCATCTTTTTTCATTGCATAGCTTCCATCTGGTTGCCAGTTATTGAAACTTCCTGCAATGTATACAAAGTCTTTATTTGGCGCGTCTAATACTAAAGTTGCCTTTGAAGTATCTGCATCATAATTGATTCCATCTTCCAAACCGGCAGGTAACGCTTCTGTTACCGTTCCTGGGTTGATGATTACATTGAATGTACTGGTAATGGTCGTTCCGCCTAATGTAACTTCTAAAGCATAGTTTTTGTTTTCAGTAATGTTCATATCCGTATACGAATACGAAACACCATTGTTTGAATTTATTGTTGTTCCATTCGCTTTTAAAACATACGCAGCGGTTCCGCCTGTATTGTTTGCTGTAATTGCTAGGTTTGCACCTGAAGCTAATATGGTAGTACTTCCATCATTTGGTGTTACTAATGTTGATTGAAACGCTCCAACATCAAAGAAGAAGTCATTACAACCAGTTGCTTTTAGTTCTTGTCCGCCATTTTCATTTCGGAACACCATTCCCATCTTCGTGATCGTTTCCGCTTGAGCGGTAGTTAACCCATAATACGTTTCAGGAACAATGGTAATTTGCCATAATCCGCCGCCCATATCGGTCATTTCTCCTACACCATCATCTTGTCCCCAGTTTCCAATAACGTAGGTCCATGGATTGCTGGTTGTACCGACACCTGAATGCAAGTATACTTTGTTTGGACTGTTTATTCCATCACAATCCGTTGCTGAACTATTAATATCTACTGTAATTGTAATAGAGTCATCTACCTCAAAAGGTGTTGGCGTAATGGTCACTTGACCAAACGCGATGCTTGCAAACAGTAAACATAGTATGTGTAATTTTTTTTTCATCTGTTTTTGGTTTTTGTCAGATGGAATTTGCCATGAGTTTTTAACAAATCATAACATATTTCATAGCTTTTTTGTTTGAATACTTAGAAATTACTTTAGATAAAAAAGGCTGTAACAACTCTGTTACAGCCTTTTTAATGATCATTAAATTAATTAAGTGTCAGTGTGTATGTATATTCTCTTGGATTGCTCAAGTCTAATACCACTGTATAGTTTCCTGCTTCTGGCACTGCAATGTTATCTCCTCCAGGATTTAATCTTCCATCAGCTCCTGTGTCTCCGTAGTTCCAGTCCCAACCATCGTTTGCTCTAAACTTAATTTCATCAGCAGTTAGATCAACTGTAATTGAGAATGTTTGTGATGCTGAATCATACGTCATGTCGTTATCACTGTCCCAGCCAGTTGGTGTTCCAGATCCAATTAATCCCCAATTTGTATATTGAGCAGCGCTATATGTTAAGTTTTCAGTATCTACTTGTAATAAGTAGTATCCTGGCGTTGCTGGCACATTAGATTCTCCATCGTCTACTAATACACCTGAGAAACTTCCGTCATCTCCCCAATCTAAATTTCCCCAAGCGAAGTTTCCTGTAGCATCTGGCGCAACAAATTTGTATTCGTTGTTTAACCAAACATATCCTTCATAGTCAGAAGCTCCAAATTCTGAAGAAGCTAATCTTGGTGCTGTTGCAGGATCCCATCCTTGGTGATCTCCTGGTACAGCTATCATTGGTAATGAAGTTGTGTAAGGTGTAATGTTTAATGTTAATACATCAGACATTTGTTGTTGTGCATCTTGTGTTCCGATAGAAGAGATAACACGAATATCTAAATCACCTGCTACAAATGGACTTAAACCTGCAGCAATTGCTACATCATTTAATTGTTGGTTTGTCCAAGAAATAAAACGTTCTGTTGTAGATCCTCCTGCAATAGGCGCAGCAAAGTCCGTTCCGCTTAAAGCGATTTCTACATCATAGTTAACTGCTGTTTGTGTGTCATAATCTGCATCATTCCACACAAGTGTAGTCGCTACATTTTGTTCGTTTGCAACACTTAAAACAATAGCTGTTCCTGATGATGGTGTTACTAATTCTGGTCCGCCTTGTGGAGCAGCAATGATTAAGTTATCGTCATCACTACATGCATTGAATCCAACAAAGGCAACTACTGCTAAAAAGCCTGCTGTTATTTTGTTTAATTTTTTCATATTCATTTTTTTTTAGTAACCTGGGTTTTGAGTTAAATTAGGGTTTGCTGTAATATCTGTAGATGGAATTGGGAATAAATCTCTAAATGATTCTGTAGTTGTTCCGTTTTCCACATTTCCTTTCCATGGCCATACACCTTGGTCTGAGAATTGTCCGAAGCGAATTAAATCTGTTCTTCTATGACATTCCCAGTGCAATTCTTTTGAACGTTCAGCTAATAAAAATTCATCTGTAATGTCGCCGAAACCTCCAATTGGATTTGCATTTGAACGTTGTCTTACTAAGTTTACGTATTGTACTGCCAATCCTTGATCTCCTGCTCCTGCTCTTTTTACAGCTTCAGCATACATTAAGTAGGCATCTGCTAAGCGGAATACTGGGAAATCTGTATCGATAAAATCTCCTGAGCTATCTGATCCTGATACACCTAAACTAGTTACATTTTTGAATTTTTCTACTGCATATCCATCATTAAAGTTAAATACATCTGCAATTTCCAATTCTTGTCCATCTGTAAAGAAGTTGGCTCTTTGATCTGTAACCATTTCAGAAGCTGAGAATTTGTTTACAAACGAACTTGTCGTTCTAATTCCGCCCCAACCTCCGTTGATACCGAAAGCTGCTGCACTCATATTTCCTCCTACTGGCGCGTGTACTAAGAAAGTCATTGCTCCAAATCCTTGTGTATTTAATCCATCAGAATTAAAAGAGAAAATCATTTCGTTTTGTGCTCCGTTTGTATCATTATCTGCTAAAAATAATTCTTCATAGCTGTCGTGAAGTGTGTAACCAGCTCCAATAACATTTTCTAAGTATGGAATTGCTTGTGCACTTTGATCTGTTCCTGTGTATACTTCTGCATTTAAGTATAGTTTCGCCAATAACATCCAAACAGCTCCTTTGTCTGCTCTTCCGTATACGTTTTGACGCGCATCAATCATAATTGGCTCAATTGAAGTCAATTCAGAAATAATAAAATCAAATACTTCTTGTCTGCTTCCTTGCGTTGGTATAAAAGCTCCTATTGGGTCATCTTCTGTTACAAAAGGAACATTTCCAAACATATCAATTGCATGCCAGTAGCTTAATGCTCTTAAGAAACGCACCTCAGCTTTGTAAGCTGCTGGTAAGAATTCTGATTCTGGAACATCAGCCGTAGCTCTTAAGAATTCGTTTGAAATTGAAATTTGAAAATAAATTCTGTTATACATTGCTGTAATAAACTCGTTTGCAGGAGTCCATACTTGCCAGTTAAGGTCGTGGATTGTACCATCATTCCAAGCAATTAACGCTTCATCGGTTGTTAACTGTTGGTGCTTCCAGTATTGTCTCAAGTAGTTTGAGAATCCTTCATCAATTCCTGTAATATCAGGATTACCAGCTGGCCCTTGTTGTCCGCTTACTACAAATCCTGCATATATTCTTGCAAGAAACTGTTCGTATGCTGCAGGATCGTCAAAGACATTCGCAGCATTCTGTTCTATTACTGGCTCTAAGTCGAGTTCGTTTTCACATGAAGTGAATCCAAAACCAGCTATGAATAGCAATAGCACAATACCTATACGGTTTGATTGTTTTCTAAGTGTGTTCATCATTATCTGTATTTTGTATTACTTTGTTATAAATTCAAATTAAGTCCCATCAAGATATTTCTTGATCTTGGATAGAAATTATTATCTATTCCACCATTGATCTCAGGATCTAATCCATCATAATCAGTAATAGTAAATAGATTTTGACCTGACACATATACTCTCATTCTTGCATCATCGAATAAATTTTCGATAGTATATCCGAATGAAAGATTGTCTAATTTTAAGAATGAAGCGTCTTGCACATAATAATCAGAAAATAATTGCTGATTTTGGAATCCAGTATCTAAGATAGAGGAATTTACGTTATTAATAGAATTTGCGCCGAATAAAGCCGCTACATTTCCTGTGTTAGAAGCTACGTTATTATAGGCATAGTTCCCTAAACTTGCTCTCATTGTAAAAGAGAAGTCGAAGTTTCCATATTGCATATTTGATGAAAAACCAACAACAGCATCCGCATTTGGACTCTGATATCTGTATCTATCATCTGTATTTACAACTCCGTCACCGTTAATATCTACATAAGCTCCTTCAATTGGTGCTCCTTGCGCATCATATATTTGTTTGAATACATAGAAAGAGTTTACTTCATGACCTACAGAGTTAATCTGAATGGTATTTCCAACTCCACCTGCAATTCCACCTGTTAAAACACCTGGTGAATCTGTATTATCTGTTAAGAATAATTTAGTGATTTCATTATCAAAGAAAGAAACATTTACGTTTGTGTTCCATGAAAAATTCTCATTTTCTACAATAGCAGCATTTAAACTCACTTCCAAACCTCTGTTTTCTAAGTTACCAACATTGGTAATTAACATGTTAGAAAGGTTTGTTCCGGCAGGAACAGAAATAAAGTTCAATAAGTCTTCTACTTTGCGTTCATATACTTCTACAGAACCTGTTAAACGGTCATTTAAGAAACCAAAATCTAAACCAATATTTAATGTTTTAGAACGTTCCCAACGTAAGTTTTCATCATATTCTTCAGGACGAAGTGTTGTAACAAAGCGTGGAGAACCATCAGTATTGTAACCAAACTGATACTGAACTCTAGCATCTCCTGTTGTATAACGAGGAAGGTATCCATAATCAGGACCAATTTCTTGTTGACCCGTTTCACCGTATCCTACTCTTAACTTTAATTGAGAAAATACTTTTGAATCTTTCATAAAGTTTTCATCAATAATATTCCATCCAAAAGAAACTCCTCCGAAAAGATCAGAACGATCATCTGGATTTAAACGAGACGATATATCTTGTCTCAAATTCAAAGTTAGAAGGTATTTGCTATCGTAATCTAAATTTACTCTACCAAAATATGATTCTAAAGCGTTCTCTCCAATACTTTTAAACTGATTAGTTACACCTACTCCAGTAGTTGATTCAGAAATATTAGATCTGTAAAAACGTTGGAATGAGTGACCAACTGTAGCATCTACTGTTGTTTTAATATCTTCAAAAGTCTTTTTGTAGTTTGCGTATACATCTAAAAGTCTGTTTCTGTTTAAGTTTTCATAGAAACCTGTAACTCCTTCTTGATTAAAGTTTGAAGCTGCTTCTGCAGGAACAAATGTATCTCCTCTAACTTCATTATAGTCATATCCACCAAGAACTGTTAATTTAAGATCTCTTAAAAATGGCAATGTATAATCAAGTTTTAAACTTCCTGTACTTCTTTTAGTATCTGCTATGTTGCTATTCTGCTTTAACAAACCAACTGGGTTACGAACTGCAATCGTATTAATGGTTCCATCTGCGTTTACATTTTCAGTATATCCTCCAAAAGGACTTGTTGAATCAAATACAGGTTGTGTAGGATCAAAAGAAACAGCTGCTCCAATTGCTCCAGTATTTGCAAAAGTATCTTCAACCAACGCTCCTAAGATATTTGCTTCAACTCTAAGATCATCATTTAATAAACGCTGAATAAATTTTACAGAACCTGTCCAACGATCTACTTGTGAGTTTTGCAATGTACCTTCTTGTAATACATAACCAAGAGAAGCTCTATAGCTTGAATTTCCAAAACCTCCAGAAACGGTTACATTTGTATCAGAAGTAAGCGATCCTCTATAAATTTCATCTTGCCAATCAGTACTTGTACTTCCCAATTGCGCAATTTGATTTGGGTTTCCATTTGCCGATACTAAATCTCTAAATTGAGTTGATGATAATATATCAACTTCATTAAAGTTGTTTCCAACTGCTGTATAATGATTAACATTAATGTTAAAAGGTTTTCCTGATTTTCCTTTTTTCGTTGTAATTAAGATAACTCCACCTGTTGCTCTCGATCCATAAATAGAGGCAGCAGAAGCATCTTTTAATACTGTAAACGTTTCAATATCGTTTGCATTGATGTAATTTAATCCGCCACTTGCTGGATCTAAAGGAACACCATCTACTACAATTAAAGGATTTGAGTTTGCAGCCAATGAGGAAACTCCACCACGAATCTTAATTGCCGATCCTGAACCTGGCGCTCCACTAGGTGGCGTTACTTGTACACCTGCAGTTTTACCTGCAATCAATTGCTCTGGAGAAACAATAGCTCCACCGTTAAAATCTTCAGTGCTTACTGATTCAACAGATCCAGTAACATCTTTCTTTACAGCAGAACCATATCCTACTACAATAACTTCATCTAATTTGGAAGCATCTTCTTCTAATGCTACATTAATAGTTGCTTGTCCTGTATATGAAATTTCTTGAGTCTTGTAACCTACATAGGTAAACAAAATGGTCTGACCATTTGTAGCATTTATTTGATACTTACCATCAAAGTCAGTTGTGGTTCCAGAAGCTGTCCCTTTAATAATCACATTCACTCCTAACAATGGAGTTCCTGTAGATTGCTCAGTAACAATTCCTGTCACTTTTGTTTGGGCAAGCATTCCGATGGGAATCAAAAAAGCCAAAAACAAAATAAATTTTTGCATTTTCTTCATTTGTCTAATTTTTTATTTTCAAAATTGTCGTAAAAATCACGTATTTTTCAAGTAAAAATGAATTGTTTTTTTTGACAAAATCCGTGATGTTTTTGATTAAATACTTTTATATTTTTACCTCTCGATGTTAAAACTATGTAAATTTTAAGTAAATCAAAATTCGAGAATAACTTTTGATCCTACGCAAACGTTTTCGTGTTGACAACTTTTATAAACATTGGGTTTTATCCAATTAAAACAGTGTATTTTTAACAAAAAAATAAAAAATCATAGCTTTAATTATTGATCTTATAATAAACACGTATGAAGCGAAAAGTAACTCTCAAACAAATATCCAAAGAATTAGACGTTTCTGTATCAACTGTTTCCAAGGCATTACGAAATAGTAAAGAGATAAGTTTGGACACTCGAACGAAGGTACAAGCCTTTGCAAAACTCTATAATTATAGACCAAATAATATCGCCTTAAGTTTAAAGAATAAGTGTACCAAAACTATCGGTGTTATTATTCCTGAAATTGTACATCATTTTTTCTCTAAAGTAATTAGCGGAATTGAAAAAGAAGCCAATAACAGAGGATATAATGTAATTATCGGATTGTCTAATGAATCATTTGACAAAGAAGTTATCAATATTGAAATGCTTGCCAATGGTAGTATTGATGGTTTTATTCTTTCTGTTGCCAAAGAAACCTTATTATTACAGGATTATCACCATTTCTATGAAACTATCAATCAAGGAATGCCTATTGTAATGTTTGATAGAGTTGTAAACGAAATTGCGTGCGATAAAGTTGTGGTTGATGATAAGCAAGGCTCCAAAAAAGCAGTGACCAAACTCATTGATAGTGGTTGCGAAAACATTGCACTCATTACTACGAAAGACTACGTAAACGTTGGAAAACTAAGAACGCAAGGCTATTTAGAAGCTTTAGAAGAAAACAAAATTGAACCTAAATCTTCGCTTATTATAAAGGTTGAAGAAAACAAAGACAAAGAAATAGAGATTGAAACTTTAGAAAAAGAAATTTCTGCCTTATTAGACAAAGAAAAATCTATTGATGGAATTTTTGCAGTAAACGAACTCTACGCTATTACAGCTATGAAAATAGCAATTAACAAAGGATACAAAATTCCAGAAAACATGTCTATTGTTGCCTTTACCGATGGAGTTTTATCCAAACATGCCATTCCATCACTTAGTACAATAAGTCAACATGCTGTAGAAATGGGAACAAAATCGGCAACCATGTTAATTGACAAACTAGAAGAATTGGTTGATGAAGAAAGTTATAAAACAGAAATCATCAATACAACCTTAATAGAACGCGATACTACGCGATAAAAACATGATTTGCAGTAATAAAATTATTAAAATTCGACGAAATTACAGTCTTGATTTATAATTTAATCGTTGCTGTTTCAAAAAAAAAACTATATTTACACCATAAATATCAAGACTTATATTTTTATCTCTCACCTAAAAGTAAGTTTTGATAAGTTTAAACGCTTATCGTACATAGTTATAAACTAATACATTACGATAATGGAAAAGCGTAAGTTAAGTTTCTGGGAAATATGGAACATGAGTTTCGGTTTCTTAGGAATACAATTCGGGTTTGCACTACAAAATGCCAACACCTCAAGAATATTTGAAACCCTAGGAGCAGAAGTAGACAATTTAGCTGTCTATTGGTTAGCTGCACCTGTAACTGGTTTAATTATTCAGCCAATCATTGGATACTTTAGTGACCGTACATGGCACCCAAAATTAGGTCGTCGTCGTCCTTACTTTTTAGTAGGCGCAATATTAGCTTCTATAGCACTATGCTTAATGCCAAACTCTCCTATATTATGGATGGCAATAGGTGTATTGTGGATTATGGATGCTTCTATTAATGTCTCTATGGAACCTTTTCGTGCATTTGTAGGCGACAATTTACCCGAAAAACAACGTACACTCGGTTTTTCTATGCAAACTTTCTTCATAGGAATTGGAGGATTTGTAGGTTCATCATTACCGTGGGTATTTTCCAATTGGTTAGGTATAAGTAGTGAAGCTCCAGAAGGAGTAATTCCCGATACCGTAAAATACTCATTCTATTTTGGTGGTGCTGCGTTCTTACTAGCCGTATTATGGACAGTACTTCGCTCTAAAGAATACTCTCCTGAAGAATTTGAAGCTTTTGAAGAACAAGAAAAATCAACACTTGAAGAAAATCAACAACAAGTAACAACCAAAAAACAATCTGGTCTTGGAATTGGTATGATGCTCTTAGGATTAATTACCACAATGGGCGTTGTATATTATGAACTAAAACAAGACTTATATATTCTTACTGTTGGGATTGCAATTGTTGGATTGCTATTTTTACTAGCTTCTTTCTTAAGAAGTAAAAAAACTGAAAATGGTTTTGTAAATATTATGACAGATCTTTTACGAATGCCTGAAACAATGAAACAATTGGCTTTTGTACAATTCTTCTCTTGGTTTGCTATGTTTTCTATGTGGATTTATGCTACATCAGGAGTTACAAGTCATATTTACAATACTACTGATGCTAATTCAGAACTTTACAATGAAGGTGCTGACTGGGTAGGTTTTCTAATGGGAATAAAATTTTTAGTTGCTGCTGTAGTAGCATTTCTAATTCCTGTACTCGCAAAACATACCAGCAGACAAATAACACATCTTGTTTGTCTTACGCTTGGAGGATTAGGATTAATCTCCTATTTCTTCATTACCGATCCAGATTATTTATTAGTATCTATGATAGGTGTTGGTATTGCTTGGGCTAGTATCTTATCCATTCCGTATGCAATACTTACAGGATCATTACCAGCTTCCAAAATGGGCTACTACATGGGAGTTTTTAACTTCTTTATTGTTATTCCACAAATTGTAGCAGCTTCTATTCTAGGATTTATGCTAAACGCATTCTTTGACAAAGAACCAATTTATGCATTAGTTGTTGGTGGAATATCAATGATTCTTGCAGGACTATTAACGCTTAGGGTAAAAGACTAAGTAACAATACAATTACATGAACAAAAAAGGATTTATATTTGATTTAGATGGTGTCATCGTTGATACCGCAAAATACCATTACCTAGCTTGGAAATCACTTGCCAATGAACTAGGTTTTGACATCACGCTAGAACAAAACGAACAACTCAAAGGAGTAAGCAGAGTCCGTTCCCTAGAAATTATTTTAGGCTGGGGAAATAAAACGCTTTCCGATGAACAGTTCTCAAAATACATGGCAGAGAAAAACGATAATTATTTATCGCATATTGCACAAATGGACGCAGGAGAAATTCTTCCCGATGTCCCAAAAACACTAAACTATTTACAAGAAACACAGCAAGGAATTGCACTAGGATCAGCAAGTAAAAACGCACGTAAAATTCTACAAAAAGTAGGCTTATTCGAAGTTTTTCAAGCCATTGTTGACGGAAATAATGTTAGCAAAGCAAAACCCGATCCAGAAGTATTTCTAATTGCTGCCAAAAAACTAAACATCACACCTAAAAACTGTATAGTATTTGAAGACTCTGTCGCTGGTGTCACCGCCGCAAATAGCGCAGAAATGATTTCCATCGGAATTGGATCTCAAGAAACTCTCGGTCATGCCGACTACGTTTTTAAAGATTTCACCGAAATACAAACAAGTTTTATAAATGAATTAATAAAAAGATAAGGAATTAGGCACTAGGAATTAGTGAAAAGCTAATACCCAAAACCCAATACCTAACACCTATAAAAAAATGAATCAGAATTATATACAACCAGACAACTGGTCTATCATTGAAGAAGGATTTGATACCGAAAGTGTCAAATCTTCCGAAAGTCTCTTTAGTATCGGAAATGGCGCTATGGGACAACGAGCTAATTTTGAAGAATACTACTCTGGATCAACATTTCAAGGAAGTTACATTGCTGGAGTGTATTATCCAGACAAAACAAAAGTAGGTTGGTGGAAAAACGGATATCCCGAATATTTCGCCAAAGTACTCAACGCACCAAATTGGATAGGAATCAACGTAAAAATAAACGATGAAGCCTTAGACCTAAACGCTTGTAAAAAAGTAGCAAACTTCCGCCGCGAACTCAACATGAAAGAAGGTTGGTACGAACGTACATTTATTGCTACATTACAAAATGATATCGAAGTTGCCGTTTCTTCAAAACGATTTCTAAGTTTAGACATTGATGAGGTTGGAGCCATTGCATACAGTATCAAACCAGTAAACAATGATGCTACCATACAATATTCGCCATACTTAGATGCCGGAATCGAAAATGAAGATACCAACTGGGAAGAAAAATTCTGGGAAACCATTCAAATACAAGAAGAAAACAATCAAGCATTTATCGTTGCCAAAACACTAAAAACAGATTTCCATGCATGTACATTCATGCAAACGGAATTAAAGTTAAACGACAAATCGCTTGAATTGCCAACGAATGTTTCTCAAAAATCAACAGACATTTCGTTTCATTACACACAAGAAGTAAAGGCAAACGAAACATTGACCATTTACAAATATGGAGGATACACTGTTTGCACAAATCATGATAAAAACGAGTTAATTCCAGCCGCAAAAAAAGCATTGCAAAATGCTACATCTCAAGGATTTGATGCATTGCTAAAAAACCAAAAAGAAGCTTGGGCAAAAATTTGGGAAATGGCAGACATTACCATTGAAGGTGATGTAAAAGCACAACAAGGAATTCGTTTCAATATCTTTCAACTAAATCAAACGTATCTAGGAAAAGATTCACGCCTCAACATTGGTCCAAAAGGATTCACTGGCGAAAAATATGGCGGAAGTACGTATTGGGATACAGAGGCATATTGCATTCCGTTTTACATGACTACCAAAGATCAGCAAGTAGCACGAAATCTATTGCAATATCGATACAATCACTTGGAAAAAGCGATCGAAAACGCGGAAAAACTAGGTTTCAACAATGGCGCAGCACTCTATCCAATGGTAACGATGAATGGAGAAGAATGTCACAACGAATGGGAAATAACCTTTGAAGAAATTCACCGAAATGGTGCCATCGCATTCGCCATTTATAACTATACAAGATACACAGGCGATTACAGCTACATTCCAGAAATGGGACTCGAAGTCATGATCGGAATCGCTCGTTTCTGGCACCAAAGAGCCACATTCTCTACCGCAAAAAACAAATATGTAATTCTCGGAGTTACAGGTCCAAACGAATACGAAAACAACATCAATAACAATTGGTACACAAATTACATTGCACAATGGTGTATCAAATTTGCATCAGAACACATTGAAAAAGTAAAGCAAGAATACGCCGACGATCACAAGCGTATCATGCAAAAAGTACGTTTATCCGAGCAAGAAATCTCTTCGTGGATGGAAGTTGCCGAAAACATGTATTTCCCATACAGCGAACAATACGGCGTGTACTTACAACAAGATGGTTTCTTAGACAAAGACTTGGTCAGTGTTGCCGATTTAGA
>NZ_JBGCDL010000355.1:0-23055 GCF_045105435.1 Kordia sp.
TATGTTTCCACTTCGACGCAATAGACGTTTACGCACCAATGCTGCCATTCGCGGTTTGGTAAGAGAAAATAGCATTACTGCCAACGATTTTTTAGTGCCGCTTTTTGTGGTTGAAGGCAAAGGTGTTAAAGAAGAAATTCCTTCCATGCCTAATTATTACCGACATAGTTTGGATACGCTAGTTGGCGAATTAAAATTACTTTGGAGTTTAGGATTGAAATCCGTTTTACTGTTTGTAAAAGTGCCTGATAACTTAAAAGATAATAAAGGAACTGAAGCCTTAAATCCTGATGGTTTGATGCAACGCGCCATCAAAGTGATAAAAGATACCTGTCCGCACATGATTGTGATGACGGATGTTGCGCTAGACCCATATTCGTCGTTTGGACATGATGGCATTGTGGAAGAAGGAAAAATTGTAAATGATGATACGATTGAGGTTTTGGCAGAAATGAGCATTTCGCATGCGGAAGCTGGCGCCGATTTTGTAGCGCCAAGTGATATGATGGACGGACGCATTTTGAGCATTCGTGAAGCTCTGGAAGATGAAAATTTTACCGATGTCGGAATTATGAGTTACAGCGCAAAATACGCCTCTGCTTTTTACGGACCTTTCCGTGATGCGTTGGATTCTGCGCCTGGATTTGGCGATAAAAAAACGTATCAAATGGATCCTGCAAATCGTTATGAAGCCATGCGCGAAACCGAAATGGACATTGATGAAGGCGCTGATATTGTGATGGTAAAACCTGGAATGGCCTATTTAGATATTGTTCGTGAAGTAAAAAATGAGTTTGATGTGCCTGTTGCGGTGTATCAAGTAAGTGGCGAATATGCGATGATGAAAGCTGCGGCTGAAAAAGGTTGGCTAGATCATGATGAAGTAATGATGGAATCTATTATGGCATTTAAACGTGCTGGTGCCGATATGATTGCGAGTTATTTTGCCAAAGATGTTATTAAATTATTGTCGTAACTTTATAAGATGAAAGCTGCGATTTCCATATTTGTATTTTTAATTTCTGCGGGAATCGCTGTGTTGTATCTTGTGAATGTGAAAGAGCTAGAGAAAACGAATGCTTCGCAACAAACTTTTGGTGTTTGTGGTGGAGGAGTTTATTCTGATTCATATTTTCATGAAGAAATCACTGAAGAAATAAAAAAAGGAAAAGCTTTATTTAACGCTAATTGTGCTGCTTGTCATAAATTAAATGCACAATCTACTGGACCTGCTTTGCGTGGTATTCACGAACGTTATACTACTGTAGATATTATCAAATTTATGCGAAATGACTTTTCGAGCGCTATACAATATACCAACGAAAAAGGGTATAAATGCACTCCATTTCCTGATTTGTCTGACGAAGACATTGAATCTATTTTACTATACACATACTAAATCAAATGAAAAAATACATTTTACTTTTTACGCTATTTTTGACAAGCATTTTGTCGGCACAAAAAGTAAAAATGTCTAACAGTATCTACGAAGATATTTCTTCTGATGAAAATAGAGGAAATAGAGTTAAAAACCCTGCCGATATTGAACGTATTATTTCAACAGAAACTGAAGTTGGATATGGCACGTTAAGCAAACAAACCTTCTGGTTTAAAAATGGTTTGTACGTAAAAGGTATTGACTCTTGTAAATACTTTATGGTGACACACCTAAACTCCTTTGATGATTTTGGAAAAATACAACAGATTGAAAGTATTTATGAAAATTATCCTACAGCAAAAGAAAAAAATCCATATAAATCATCTGATGTCCGAAAGTATTTTTATTCCAAAAATAAGGTTGAAAAACATGTGTATGAAGACGATTTTTTAAAGAAAATTTGCAGATACAACCTAAAAAATGATCTTATAGAAAGTTTTGTAATCTATGATGATAAAAATAAACTAGGCGTCAAAAGTGAAGCTCATTTGCTAGGTATGTATGATACTGTATTTGATTATATTGAAGGATTTACATCTTCGAAAAATGGTTTTTATAAAAAGAAAGATATTGTGTATAGTTATGATGAGAATGACAAAATAGTGTCACTTTCTAATGCTATATTTACACATACATTTACTTACAAAGATGACTTATTGATAGAATCAAAATATTGTAGTGATACTGATGTTACCGAGATACAATTTGAATACGATGAAAGAGGAAATTGGATTCACAAAACTGAAACTACGAATAATTTGATATATAGTACCGAGAGAATTATTATCTATAAAAATAGCCGTTAAAATTTATGAAAAAATACATTTTACTACTCACTCTATTTGCTTCTTTTATTGCGAAAGCACAAGACACACCAATTGCTGCTTTTTTAGAGAAATGGGAAAACTCTAAAGATTATTTGGTAGAAATGGCAGAATTAATGCCTGAAGATAAATACAGCTACAAGCCTACGGAACGCCAAAAGACGTTTCAAGAGCAATTGTTACACATCAAACAAAATATGGATTGGTTGAGTTCTACGTATTTTTCAAAAGAAAAAAAGAAAGAAAAGAAGGAAGGAAGTTACTCTACCAAAACTGAGGTGATTGCTGCAATTAAAGAAGCTTTTGACAACACAGCTTCCATCATCAAAAAAGCCTCTGCGGAAGAATTGAAAGAAATGGTAGAATTTTTTGCAGGTCCAAAAACCAAATTACAAATCTTAAATTTATTACAAGATCACGTGACGCATCACAGAGGACAACTCATAGTTTATTTAAACCTAAATGATATAAAACCACCGAGATTTCGTGGTTGGTAGTAACTTATTTGCAAAAAGTGAGTCAGATATCGAATAAAACCATCGAAAAAACAGAAACTTAGCAGATTCGGAAGCATATCTAAAAAAATGCGCAAAATATTAGCTAAATTCGCTACATACAATTCTTGAAATACCATGACACTATTAATATTATACGGAGTAATCTCTATTTTCTTTTCATTTTTATGTTCCATTTTAGAAGCTGTTTTGCTGAGCGTTACACCAACGTTTGTAAATATTCAGAAAAAAGATGGAAAAGCGTATGCTGACAATTTGAAAGCATTAAAACAAGATGTTGACAAACCTTTGATCGCCATTTTAACATTGAACACCATTGCGCATACTGTTGGTGCAATTATGGTAGGTACAGAAGCTAAAAAACTATATGGTGACGAAGATAGTTACGGCGTATTTATTATTTCTGTAATCATGACAATTTTAATTTTAGTGGCTTCGGAAATTATTCCGAAAACTATTGGAGCTAAATACTGGAAAGAATTAGCAAGTTTTACCACAAAAACACTGGATTTTATGGTGCTAATTTTAAAGTATACAGGAATTTTATGGATTTTACAGTTGTTTACTAAAATTATTGGAAGTAAAGGTCATGGCGAAAGTGTATTGAGTCGTGAAGACTTTGGTGCAATGGCAGAGATTGCAACTGATAAAGGTGTTTTTCAAGAATCGGAAAGTAAAGTGATTCGCAATTTATTAGGCTTTAAAGATATTTTGGTAAAAGATGTGATGACACCGCGATCGGTATTAAAAATTGATAGTTCTGATAAAACGATTCAACAGTTTTTTGATGAAAATCCAGAGTTGAAGTTTTCACGAATTCCGATTCACGGAGAAAATTCAGATGATATTATTGGGTATATTTTAAAAGATAAAATGATGGAAGCCATTATTCATGGAAAAGGCGACCAACCATTGACCACTATAAAACGAGATTTATTGGTAACTGATCGGAATTTACCGATTCCGGAATTGTTTGAAAAACTAATTGAACACCGTGAGCATATTGCCTTAGTTGTAGACGAATACGGATCTGTAAGCGGATTGGTAAGTCAGGAAGATGTGATTGAAACCTTACTTGGTTTGGAAATTATGGACGAAAGTGATAATGTTGCCGATTTACAACAATTGGCACGTAAAAGCTGGGAAAAGAGAGCCAAAAAGCTAGGATTGATAGCAAAAAACAACCCAGAAGAATAAATCGACTGGGTATATTTGTCATTGGTAAATTTTTACGTAAATCACCAACTACTAACAACTTTCTCTTTTGTGTGTTACTACTTTATAAATTTACACTTTTTTTTTGTAACTAATTATTCATGCACAGTAAATTTATGAAAAAAAAATGCACTTCATCCGTTTTTTTAGTCTTTTTATCGACAGGATAGCTGTTTTAGTTCGATGAACATACATACAGCACATATCAAAACTCCATTAGGCGTTGCTAAAGTCGTTTCGGACAAGGTTGGCATTGTTGAAATTTCTGTATTGGATGAAGAAGTAAAATTCATAAACTCCGAAAACATTCCGCAGGTTCTTAAAGATTGTATCACACAGTTAGAAGAATATTTTGCAGGAGAACGCACAGAATTTCAGCTAAAGTTGGCGCCAAAAGGAACCGATTTTCAACAAAGAGTTTGGAGCGAATTGAACAAAATCCCATTCGGAAAAACCTATTCGTATTTAGCACTTTCAAAAAAGTTGGGCGATGTAAAGGCGATTCGTGCCGTAGCTTCTGCCAATGGTAAAAATCCATTGTGGATTGTTACACCATGTCATAGAGTTATTGGAAGTGACGGTTCGCTCACAGGATATGCTAGCGGATTGTGGCGCAAAAAATGGCTATTGGAACATGAAAGTCCTGCAAAACAACAATCGTTGTTTTAAAATAAAATTCAAAAAAATTATGTATCAAACCGCTACTAAATTCTTAAAAAAATTCATGTCTACTGCGGCAATTTTCAAGTACGGATTCAATCTGTCGCCCATGTATCGCCGCACAACTGCGCGCGTTATTGAAATTAGCGATGACATGAAGTATGTAAAAATCAAAGTTCCGCTAAGCTATAAAAACAAAAATTATGTAGGTGCTATTTTCGGTGGAAGTATGTTTGCTGCAACCGATCCGATTTATATGATTCAACTCATGCAAATTTTGGGAGAAGATTTTGTGGTTTGGGATAAAGCAGCAACTATCAATTACAAACGTCCTGCGAAAGAGCATTTATTTTGTGAGTTTGTCTTTACAGATGCCGAAATTGAAGCTATTCAAAAGCAAGTTGCGCAAACGCATGAAATGACTGTTGAAAAAACAACCTATCTTAAAAGTGCTTCCGATCAAATTTTTGCAGAAGTCATTAAAACCCTTTATATTGCTGAAAAGTCTTTTTATAAAGAAAAGCTTAAAAAACGAAAACAAGCAAAATCTTCTTAGTACACATTTTTTCCTCGCCAACGTACTAAATAAAGACGTATGTTACAAAAAATAAATTTAGAAAATGTATTGTTTCTAGACATAGAAACGGTTCCTGAGTATCCGAATTTTAACGATTTGGATGCCGAAGAAAAAACGCTTTGGGAACAGAAAACAACGTATCAACGAAAAGACGAATTTACCGCAGAAGAATTTTACGATCGCGCAGGAATTTGGGCAGAGTTTGGTAAAATTATCTGTATTTCAGTAGGTTATTTTGCCAATAAAGGTGATTTGAGACAGTTTCGTACCACTTCATTTCATGGAGAAGAGACACAGTTATTATTGGAGTTTAAAGAATTATTAGAATCGCATTTTAACAGACCTCATCACCTGCTTTGTGCACATAATGGTAAAGAATTTGACTTTCCTTTTATAGCGCGTCGTATGATTATAAATCGAATTACCTTGCCTTTTAAGCTGAATTTATTTGGTAAGAAACCATGGGAAATAGCGCATTTAGACACCTTGGAATTATGGAAGTTTGGCGATTATAAACATTATACTTCATTGCGTTTGATGACTAAAATTTTAGGAATTCCTTCGCCAAAAGATGATATTGACGGCAGTCAAGTTCGCAATGTTTTTTATGAAGAAGGTGATATTGATCGAATCATTACGTATTGTGAAAAAGATGTCATTGCTGTAGCGCAGATTTTACTCAGATTGCGCAATGAACCGTTGTTGGAAAGTGATGAAATGTTGCATGTGTAGTTTGCTTTTAGTATCGGCTTTGCTTTCGTATTTTAGTAGTTTTTTGAAACGTCATTGCGAATATTATTGAAATATATTTTGAATGAAAATACCTAGCGAAGCTAAAAAGCAATCTGTTTTTGAAAGACTGGATTGTGGTTTGGTTTTTTTACCACGAATGCACGAATTTTTTTAGCTTGATTATCGACACGAGTTATAAACTTGCGATAGCGTTGCATTTCTAAATCTCTCAACACTTATAGCTAAAGTATTTTTTTTGTCACGAATGCACGAATTGTTTGTTTGTAGTTCATGTTTGTGAATAGTGATTTATCACGAATTTTGCTTACAATTGTGTGAATACGTTTTATTGCTATGAAACATCCTTACGGAGAATTTATGACGTGTAAATCTGTTTGTTTAAGAAGATCGTTTTACTTTTTATTTGTGAACGATAAAGAAACTGCTCAATTATCAATACTAACATCTCGAAACTAATTTTAGCTTGATTATCGACACGAGTTATAAATTTGCGATAGCGTTGCATTTCTAAATCTCTCAACACTTATAGCTAAAGTCTTTTTTTGTCACGAATGCATGAATTGTTTGTTTGTAGTTCATGTTTGTGAATAGTGATTTATCACGAATTTTGCTTACAGTTGTGTGAATACGTTTTATTGCTATGAAACGTCTTTATGAGGAATTTATGACGTGGCAATCTGTTTCTTAGAAAGTAATTAGCAAATTTTCAAATCGATAAATTACCACAAAACACACAAACTTAATATTTTATCTATATTCGTAGCTTATAAAATCCATTCCTATGAAACTAAAAACCGCAATTATTTGTTTGACATTTTTGTTTATAGCTGCCTGCTCTTTGCAGAAATCATTGTACAAAAACGAAACTACGATCAAGGAGTTACGTCAAAATGCAAATGCTACAGTGACCAATTGGGACAATACGGTAGCGTCTACTGACTTTTATGAAGAAGTACCTGAAACCTATATTCCAGAAAGTGGCATTCGCGGACGATATGCATTGTATGACCAATTTTTTAGTATTTCTTCACTCGAAACTATTGTGGGCGAACCTGTATTTTTAAAAGGTCCACATGCTAACGCTCCAAATTATAAAAGTGAGAAAACGTTTGGATATTACAATCCGCTATTCATCAAAAAATTGGAAGATAACCTTCGGTTTTTATTCCAAAATAAAGCATTTGTCAGCAGCGTACAATCGCATTACGATCAGAAATTAAAACAGTACTTGCGTGTCTATTATCTTTCGTATGAAGTGGGCGCAAATAATAAAGAAGTTAGAGATAAATATTTGGCAGTGATTGCCAATCCTGAAAAATACGATTATATGAATGGAAGTGCTAAAGCACCTGCATTCTATTTGCAAGAAGCATTCAGAGACTTTGCGGAATCACTTGAAAAAGAAGGTTATGATGTGTACGAAGCGTTTACCTGTCCAGGTTTTTGGGTACGTAGATCTATGGATGGCACTGCCGATGAATTTTACGAACTATTGAAGCTTACGTTACAAACGTTTGATCCTTCGTTTATGAATGCGCAGTAAATGGAACGTTCCTGCGTAGACAGGTATTTGTAAAAATTCACATAAAACACATAAAAAAGCCCAAACACGTATTGTGTTTGGGCTTTTAAGCACTCTAAATTTATTTACTAGTTATTCTGGGTTATTATTGTTTGATAAACTTCTTAGTTACGCTTTGCGTTCCTGCATTGATTTGAATCATATACACACCAGCTTGTAACTTTTGAACGTTAATAGCGCCAGCATTTATGTTTCCTTTTGCTACTTGTTGTCCAACCATATTCATAATGGTATAACTTGCATTGTCTTGCGTTGTTGTTACGTGTAACGTTGCTCCTTTTACAGGATTTGGATAAATTTTAACTTCAAAAGAAGTATTGAATGCATCGTCAGTCGTTGCCGTAGTAACATAGTTATTTGTAGCCGTTGTTGCAGTAGCTGTTAAACAGAAATTCGTTGTATCAGACGTTGTAAATGAACCTCCAGAAGCTAATGTTGCTCCTGTATCATTGTTTGTCAAAGTAAACGAACCGTTTCCATAAGCACAGCAAATTCCGTCACCGTATGCATCTGTAATTGTGAAGTCGTAGCATCCATCATCTAAACAACCAGCGTCTACAACTAATGTAGATCCGTCTGCTTGCGAAGCGTACGTTCCTCCAGAAGCGACTACTTGTCCGCCACTATTAGTGATTTCCCAACTTGTTTCTTCAGGGTAATCATCAAAAGTAATTGATAAAGATACATTTGAGCATGATGGTCCACTTCCGCTTCCAGCAGTAATGCTTAAATCATCAATAGCAATATCACTAGACCATCCGTTTCCGGTAGTTCCGACGATTCTTAATTTTACTGTTTGTCCTAAATATGAATTTAAGTCAATTGACACATCATTCCATTGGTTTCCGTTATTTCCTGAATCGGTCCATAAGTTTGTCCATGAACTTCCATCAGTAGATCCTTGTATTGTTAATGACCCTACATTATTTCCATACATGTGATTTTGAAAGCTAAACGTAGCTGAAGTCATTCCTGATAAGTCAAAACAATCACTTTCTAAGATTGCCGTAGCATTGTTACCAATTTGTCCTGGGCTACTATTTGTAGAAGCTTCAAGGAATAAATAGTTTGATCCTTGCGTTGCTGAACTTGGTCCTGTACCAGAAGATGGTGTACTTCCACTTGTTCGGACCCAGTTTCCGTCGTCTCCAGTAACTTGTGCCCAACCATCGTTTGACTCAAATCCTTCACTATACGGGAAATTGCTAATTGTTGTTGTACAACTTCCTGTGCTTGCTGCATCCACATTTACAGTTCTTGAAACTTGTGTTGCTGCATTTCCTGCGGCATCACTTACATTGTAGTTTAATGTATATGTTCCTTCTACTGATGTGTTTACTGAACCTGTTACTACGATGCTTGATGTTAAGTTTCCATCTACATTATCTGTAGCAGTTGCTCCCGCATCTGTATACGAATCTCCAACTGTTAAGTTCACTGTAGCCGAACCATTTAATGTAATTACTGGTGCTACCGTATCTGTTGTAATATCTACTGCAGTTACTGATAAATCGTCAACAGCGATATCACTAGACCATCCATTTCCTGTAACTCCAACAATTCTTAATTTTACTTGTTGTTCTAAGTATGAATTTAAGTTTACAGAAATTGTATTCCATTGGTTTCCTTTATTCCCTGAATCTGTCCATAAGTTTGCCCAAGTAGTTCCATCAATAGAAGCTTGCACAGTTAATGAACCAACATTGGTACCATACATGTGGTTTTTAAATCCAAAAGTAGCTTCAGATTTTCCTGCTAAGTCAAAACAATCACTTTCTAAGATTGCTGTAGCATTTCCACCTATTTGTCCTGGGCTGCTATTTGTTGAAGCTTCAAGGAATAAATAGTTTGATCCTTGCGCCGCAGCACTTGGTCCTGTTCCAGAAGATGGTGTACTTCCACTTGTTCGCACCCAGTTTCCGTCGTCTCCTGTAACTTGTGCCCAACCGTCATTAGATTCAAATCCTTCACTGTATGGAAAATTACTAACGGTTGTTGTACAAATAGGCGGCACATCGGCAGTTGTAAAAGTTACTGTTGAACTGTACGATGAGTTTCCGCTAGCACATTTACTTCTTACTTGTACTTGGTACGATGTAGAAGGTGCTAATCCGCTCAATGTTGTCGAATTTGAAGCAACTGCATTAGTTGTCCAAGCTGAAGTTCCTGTTGCTCTGTAACGCACATCATACGTTGCAGCTGTTACTGCATTCCAGTTTACATCTGCTCCAGTTACTGTAACTCCTGAAGCAGCAACTCCTGTTGGTGTTGTTGCGTTACATACCACTGGCGTTCCTGTTAATCCTGTTACAATTAATGAGAAGTTTTGACTTCCACCAACTAACGAACCTTTATTCGTTACAGTAATTGTATAGGTTCCTGAAGCTCCAGAAACGTCTACTCTTTCATACGGATCTACCGTATTGTCTCCAAGTCCGTTTGTAGTTACTCCTGTCAATCTCCATGGATTGTATGTTGTTCCTCCTTTGGTTACTCTAATATCTAAATCATTTACTAATACTGCTGTAGATGAGTTTGTTGCTGTGGTTGCTGTTCCTGCACGATCTGTCCAAGAAATTGACGCTAATAATGGATTTGTTCCATCAGAATCAACCGTAATTGAATACGTTTGACCAGAAGTTAAGGTTAATTCCTCTACTTTAGATTCGCTTCCATTTTCTGAGATTGCCTCAGCTGCGCGTTTTGCGTTCAATAATCCCCAACCAAAAACTGCATCAGGTCCATTTGATCCTGCATCATCTGCTGTATGTAATGCCAATCCTTTTAGCGTTGCTGCACGCATAAATGAACCATTTGTATTATTAGCATGTTGTTGTAATAATAGTAATGATCCTGCTACGTTTGGCGAAGCCATTGATGTTCCTGTAATTGAGTTATAAGCCGTATTGCTACTTTCATACGTAGAATATACACCTGTACCATTTCCAGCAATATCTGGCTTGATACGATAATCATCTGTTGGACCTTCACTACTAGAGCTATTGATTGAAACTGAAATTAAGTTTCCACTTCCATCAATATTTGCATCGTTTGCGTTGGCTACTACTAAGTTATTTTTTGATGTAGCATGTCCTGTAAGTTTATCATACGAACTATTTCCTGCCAAAGGACTTCCGTTAAATCCGTTTTGGTTACCATCATTACCTGCGGCAACAACCATTAAATAGTTAGGTGCGTTAAACATGATTTCATCCCAGTCGCGCGATTCTGTAATGTAGGCTCCAAAGTAGTAATCAGGAACTAAATCACCTCTAAAACCATACGAATGGTTAGAAACTAACATTCCGCTTGATGCTGCTGAAGTTGCTTCTGCTAAATCACTATTCCAGTCATGTCCTACAGCACTTGCGTGTGGTGCCATTCCTTTTGCATCAGCAACAACTCCAGAAGCTATAATAGTTCCGGTAACGTGCGCTGCGTGAAAGTTAAGAGTTGTACTTGAGTCTCCGATAGAGAATCGGTTGGTTCCGCCAGCGCCATCATATTCTTGGTGTGAAGCTCTTGCCAAACCGCCATCCCAAACGTGCGCTGTCATGTTTTGCCCCATAAGGTTTAATCCTAAAGAACCTCCATTGTTCAAATGGTTTGTTCTTGTAGATCGTGCTGCATCAACATTGAATGTTGTGTAATACACAGGTCGCCCATCTGCCGTTACTTTTTGCAGTTCAATGAGTGTTCCGTCTGCAAGTGTTTTTCTAACATCCCAACCTTTTTGTAGTGCAATTTGAATCGCTTTTTGCTGTTCTAATGCTTGATTGGTTGTGAATTTGTTTTTTAATGTCTCTAACGCTTGTGTATCGTATTGACTTACAATTTTTTGCTTTTCAGCATCTGTTTGTCCATAAGAATTTTGCGCAAAAAACATTCCAAAGGCTAATAGCCCTAAAGAAAGGTACTTGTTCTTCATGTGTTAATTTTGGTTGTTATTAGGTTAATTTTACTTTAATAAAATAATTCTATAGACTCAATATACTTTTAGGTGTGTTAAGTATTGTTTTTGAATTGTAGCGTATTTTGAATTATTTTCATTAATGCGCTGCAAAACTGTTAATATTTTATTAATATTTTAAGTATTCACCCTTTTTTTCGATGAATTACCTGTTTTTTTAAGAAATCCTTACGTTTTATGTTTTTCTTACATAAAAAAATACGCTAAAACCCTACTAATTTTATAGATAATTAGATGCTGCTATTCATTTTTAAGGTTATTTTGACGCTTATTTTTTTAATTAAAACTCAATTAGTTTATGTACTTTTGAGTAATGCGTACATTACTAGATATACAAAACCTCAGCATCTCCTTTAAAGGTAACGAAGTCATCCATGGAATTTCATATACGGTTTCTTCAAACGAAATTTTAGGAGTTGTTGGCGAGTCTGGTAGTGGAAAATCCGTTTCTTCATTGGCTGTTTTAGGCTTGTTACCTAAGAAAAATGCAGCTGTTTCGGGTAGTATTTTATATAACGATCAAGATTTAGTATCGCTTTCTAATAAACAGTTTCAACGCTTGCGCGGGAATGAAATTTCGATGATTTTTCAAGAACCTATGAGTTCTTTAAATCCATCTATGACCTGCGGAAAGCAAGTAGAAGAAGTATTGCTACAGCATAAATTTTGTGCAAAGAAAGAAGCGAAAGCAACCGTTTTGTCACTTTTTGAAAAGGTGAAATTGCCAAGAATTAATCAAATGTACCGCTCGTATCCGCATCAATTGAGTGGCGGACAAAAGCAACGCGTTATGATTGCCATGGCAATTGCTTGTAAACCAAAGTTACTCATTGCTGATGAGCCAACGACTGCTCTTGATGTTACAGTTCAGAAGGAGATTGTTTTGTTGTTGAAAGCGTTGCAGCAAGAAACCGAAATGGGCATTGTTTTTATTTCGCACGATTTGTCTTTGGTGAGTGAAATTGCCGATGAAATTGTAGTAATGTACAAAGGTGATATTGTAGAACGTGGCAAAACGTCCACGTTATTTTCAAATCCTACGCACGAGTATACAAAAGCATTGTTACAGTCAAAACCTTCTTTGGATGTTCGGTTAAAAAAGCTTCCAACAATTAAAGATGTCCTTGCGGGAACCGTTTCAGATACGATTGTTTCTAGGGAAGCACGCAAACGTCATCATGAGAATATTTACGCGAAAGCGCCTATTTTAGAGGTGAAAAATGTATCAAAGTCCTTTTTTAGCAGTGCAGGTATTTTTAGCAAATCTACGGAAGTGAAAGCAGTAGACGACGTAAGTTTTTCATTATACGAAGGCGAAACACTTGGTTTGGTGGGCGAATCGGGCTGTGGGAAATCTACTTTAGGAAATACTATTTTGCAGTTGCACAAAGCTACCGAAGGCGAAATTTTGTATAAAGGGCAAGATATTACCAAATTATCGGGCAGTGAAGTTCGAAATTTGCGCAAAGAGATTCAGATTATTTTTCAAGATCCGTTTGCTTCACTAAATCCTCGAATTCCGATCGGAACTGCAATTTTGGAACCGATGAAAGTACACGGATTGCATACAAATGACGCGGAACGAAAGGAAAAAGTACTCGAATTGTTGGAACGTGTTGGTTTGGACGCTTCGTATTACGGAAGATATCCGCATGAGTTTTCGGGCGGACAACGACAGCGTATTGGAATTGCGCGTACAATTGCCTTGCAACCGAAGTTGATTATTTGTGACGAATCGGTTTCTGCCTTAGATATTTCGGTGCAGGCACAAGTACTGAATTTACTGAATGAGTTGAAAGATAATTTTGGATTTACCTATATTTTTATTTCGCATGATTTGGCGGTTGTAAAGTATATTTCTGATCAGTTATTGGTGATGAATGCTGGAAAAATTGAAGAGTTGGGCGAAGCGGATGCTATTTATGCCAATCCGAAATCTTCGTATACGCAAAAGTTAATTGATGCGATTCCTAAGGGGATTTAATTCCACATTTTTTGTAAAAAAACGGTTCTTATTCTAGACAATTCCCTAGGCTAAATTAGTGTTTATCCCCTTTGACTCATGTTGCTATTTTTTCAATTTTGTATCGAACAAAAAATAGAAATATTATGAAAAAACAGCGAATTAAAAATTTGAATTTAAACAGAAAAACTATTTCAAAATTAGAAAAATCTAATCAAATTCAAGGCGGCGCGCAATATTCTACTGATTGCTGGACAGATATTTTTACATCTGTATTTATTTCATGTCCAGAACCTCTACGTGAACCAGATTCATTTTTTCCTAATTGTAGTAGATTTGGTGATTGTCCAATGATTTAATATTTAAAAATTATAAAAGTGAGTTAAAGCTCACTTTTTCTTTTTTTCTACGCTCGAAAATTCTGTATCTTTAAAAGATATGAGCTTAACTAGAGAACAAAAACGCGCATTTAGAGCCTTATTATTTAAACATCAAGATGGAATTGCAATTACAGCTACGATTCCAGTTTTGGAACGATATGCCGTTTTTGATTTTTTGGCTGAAGAAAAAGTTACTTCCGTAGAAAGCATCGTTGAAAAGTTTCCGAAGTTTCACGCAGGTTATTTGAACGTTTCGTTGCGTAGTTTGGCCTCGCAAGGAATTTTGAAGTATTCCGTTACTACGGATGAAGTTCGTATTGATGTGACTCCGAAATTTAAAAATTTCCAATATCATATTCCTCATTACGTGCATTTTAATGACTTGTTTCGTTATTATTACGACTTGTTTAAAAATCCGTTTGCGTTTCCATTGCCAGCAATAGATACACTGATTTCGTATGCTGAATATTGGTCGGATACTAAAGAGAAGTTACACGCTGATTCTTATTTTCAAGAAGAAGTCGCATTTCATTTGGAAGGTGTTTTGTTAGCGCCTTTGTTGGTACATTTGGGTTATCATGCAGATTTGGAAGGTATTGAAGTTTCCTCCTTTTTGGAAGATGCTACGCTTCAAAAGTTGTTGCAATTGTTGGAATTGCATGATGGCACTTCGTTAACTACAAAAGGTAATTTTTTGTTTGCAAAGAGTTATGCGTATGGTGTGACAACTTCATATATGCCAATTATGCGACATCAAGAAACGTATTTGACCGGCGATTTTTTACCGTTTTTTGAGCAAGATCATTTAGGCAATGAGCAGCATGTGTTTCGTGGCATTAATGTTTGGGGAAGTGGCGGAAGTCACGCTACTTATTTTAATAAGTTTGATGCCGTTTTGGTTGATCTTTTTAATAAACCATTAGCCCAGCAACCGAAAGGAATTATTGATGTAGGTTGTGGAAATGGTGCGTTGTTGGAACATATTTTTGATTTGATTTGGCATAAAACACAACGCAGAGATGATCTTAGTACTAATGAACTTATTTTAGTTGGTGCCGATTATAATAAGGAAGCGTTGTTGAGTACGAAACGAAATTTAGAGAAAGCGAACGTTAGAGCAGAAGTTGTTTGGGGCGATATTGGGAATCCTGCTGAGATTGATGCGAAATTGCAAGCGTTGTACAACGTAAAGTTAGAAGAGTTATTGAATGTGCGTTCTTTTTTGGATCATAACCGTCCGTTTAATGTGCCTAAAGGTTCGTACACGGGCAATTTATTGTCTACCGGAGCTTTTGCACATCGTGGAAAGCAATTGCATAATGCGGACGTTGCGCAAAGTTTGGTGGAACATTTTGAGAAGTGGAAACCGTATATTAAACATCACGGTTTGTTGTTTATCGAATTACATACCGTTGCACCAGATGTGGTTGCGTTGAATTTAGGCAAAACACCTTGTACGGCGTATGATGTGACACATGGATTTTCGGATCAGTATATTGTGGAGTTGGATGTTTTTTTGGATGCGATTGCGAAGGCGGGAATTGGAATTGATCCGACACATTCATATCATTTTCCTAGTGATGAAATTGCTACTATTAGTATTCATTTGATACAGTAGTTAGTTGCGTTTTTTCTTCTTTTTAGAAATTTCTTCTGCTAGTAAAAGTGCATTGTAAGCATTTACTATTTTACCTGATTTGGATAGGGAGCTGAAAGGGACGAGTTCTTTTTCTTCTTTTTCTGATGGTTTGTTGACCATGATATCTAAAGAAACTCCTGATTCCATGATGATTTGTTTTACTTCTGATGCTTTTAGGTTTGGGTAGTGAGAACGAATTAGTGCGGCAATCCCCGAAACAATAATACATGATAGCGAAGTTCCCGAATCATACTTATATTTATTGTCGTTAAAAGTTGTGTAAATATATGCTGCTGGAGCAAATATATCAACTTCATTTTTACCGTAATTTGAGTATGTATACGTTACGTTTTCATCAACTTTATGAGTAGAACCTCCAACCTTTATAAAATTGTTAACAAACTCATTGGTATGATTAACAGCATCATTAGGGTAATTAAAATTTATGTCCAAATTCAAGTTATCATTTCCAGATGAAGTTATTATTAGAACGTCTTTTTCTTCTGCATATTTTATAGCTTTAATAATCCAATTATTGTGTAACGAAAAACTTTTTCCAATACTCATATTGATAATTTTAGCGCCATTATCTACAGCATATTTTATAGCTAATGCAATATCTTTATCGTGACAATCTCCATAAGGTGCAACTGCCAAAGGCATTACTTTGACTAAATTAGTTATTCCATTTATTCCCTTAGTATTATCCCTATTTGCTGCTAAAACTCCTATCATTTTTATACCGTGTGTATGTCTAGCTTCTGATGTATCTACACCAATATTACCATTACCATATTTTATATCATTCAGAGATGAAGAATCATCTCCTATTACTTCACGATCATTATCAACTTTGTTTAAGTAGATTGTATAATATCTTTTTTCAGCTTTTAATCTGTTTTTTCTCCAAGCATTATTTTTGATGAGTGATTTAAAATCTAGGAGTTTTTCTTTGTGTTTGGAGTTTTTCTTTGTGATTGAATCTAGTGTTCGTTCGTTAAGTAGTATGTTAGGATATAACTTATTAAATTCTTTAGTTATTTTTCTTTCTTGCATAATTAAAGAATCTAAATAATGAATATTATCTTTAGTTATTTCTAAACGTTTATTATAGGTTTTAACTGCGCGTACATAAGATTGATACGCTTCTTTTTGTTTGTTTGGAATTTCGAATTCGTTCTTGTTTTTGAATAATGATTCATATTTTCTTAAAACTCTTGTATACTCAAAACTAGCTCTGTATAGTTGTTCTCCTTTTGAATTCCCTAGAAAATTCCAGCCATGGATATCATCAACATAACCATTATTATCGTCGTCTATATTGTTGTTTGGAATTTCATTTTTATTTACCCAAAGTGATTGTTTTATATCTTCGTGTGAAACGTCAATTCTTCCATCAACGAGTGCAACTGTAATTGTATCTCCTTTTTTATAATTAAGTAGCTCACTGTAAACTTTATCTAAACTAACACCAAAAATAGTATCATTTACAAGGTCTTTATGATGCCAATTTTGCCATTCTTTTGCTGTTAATCTTTTATTTTTTTTAGCAAAACTAGCTGTGATTACTTGCGGTTTTTGCACTGTTATTTTTGAAGAAGTACAGGCTATGATGAAGCAGGATAGCAATAGAATGAGTGGTTTTAGAGGTTTCAATAGTATGTATTTTATGAAGTTACAAGGTAATTCATTTTTACTTTTTTCTTTGCTGCTTTTTAGAAACTTCTTCTGCTAGTAAGAGTGCATTGTAAGCATTTATTATTTTTCCTGATTTTGATAGTGAGTTGAAAGGAACTTTATTCGGATTTCGTTCTTCTCCAATAGGATAAGGTTTTAACACCATTAAATCATAAGACGTTCCTGATTGCATAATAATATCTTTAACTTCTTTAGCCGTTAAGTTCGGATAATAAGAAAATAATAAACTAGCGACGCCACTTACCACAGCAGAAGATAATGAAGTCCCTGTATCAATTACTTCTTCTGATCTTGCTAAACAAGAAATTTTAGTGCCTGGCGCATAAATATCTACATTATTTTTTCCGTAATTTGAGTTGCTGAAAATTAGTTTAGAATTTATTTCTTTAGAAGTATTACCTACTTTAATGAAATTTTTTACAGTTTCAACACCTCTCAAATTATCAGTAGGAAAATCGTCATTATTATCTATATTTAAACCATTATTCCCTGCTGATGTAATAATTAAAATATTACGATCTTGAGCATGTTTTATGGCATCATTTACCCATTCTGGATACATAGAAAACTCTTTGCCAAGGCTCATGTTAATGATTTTCGCACCATTATCGACAGCATAACGAATAGCCAATGCAATATCTTTATCAAACTCATTACCTACAGTAGCTATACTTAGAGGCATTATTTGAACAAGATCATTTATCCCATCTATTCCTATATTGTTATTTCTTTTTGCAGCAATTAAAGATGCAATCTGAGTTGCATGACTAATTAGCTGAATTCCTTGCACATCATTATTCCCGTAAGGAAAATCGTTTATGTCATCCGAATTATCATTTGCTGAAGAACGATCATTATAATTAACATTGAGCAATGTATTTAGCTTGAATTTTTCAAAATCTACACGATTATCACACCAACTTTCGTCAATACCATATTTTTTATAATATGCTAGATTTGAGATTGATTTTTTCACTTTTTCATCACTAATAATTGATTTTAATGAATCCAATTGATCAACTGTATAATCTTCTTTGGGAAAATATTTTTTAGCGATAGATTTTCCATTTTTATATCGAGTTTTTATTCTTTTATATCTCGCTATTTCAGAATTTTTATTTTCAACTTCTGAATTGTATTTCATGTATGCCTTTTGATATAATTTGAAGTTTTCATAATCTTCTTTGGGCATTTCGCTAATTAAATTATAATCTCTAAATAGTGAATCAAATCTCCTAACGATCCTTACATATTCATAGCTAGTATATAGTATATCATCTCCTTTTTTTGTTCCCACATAATTCCAACCATGTACATCATCTATATATCCATTGTTATCATCGTCAATACCGTTGTTTGGGATTTCATCTTTGTTAATCCAAATTTGATTTTTTAAGTCTTCTTGAGCAATGTCTAATTCTGTATCAATGACAGCAACAATAACCGTATCTCCTTTTTTATTTTTAAGAAGTTCCCTGTATGCTTTGTCTAGACTGATTCCTGGAATAGAATCTTCAAAAATGTCTTTGAAATGCCAATTTTGATTATCTGTTTCGGTGAACGCTTTCTTTTTAGCAAAAGCAGCAGTGATTATTTGTGATTTTTGTAACGTTGACTTTGAAGAAGTACAGGCTATGATAGCACAACAGAATAAAATGATTAATAGTTTTAAATTCTTCAATTGTATATTTTTTATGAAGTTACAATATAATTTATTTTACTTCTTTCTTTGCTGCTTTTTAGAAATCTGTTCTGCCATTAAAAGTGCATTGTAGGCGTTTACTATTTTTCCTGATTTTGATAGTGAGTTGAAAGGGACGAGTTCTTTATTATTTCTAGTTGGAGGTTTATTTACTTCCCAATTGATAAAAACCCCAGAATTAAGAATAATACTTTTAACTTCTGATGCGGAAAGATTGGGATAATACGAACGAATCAAAGCAGCAATTCCAGATACTATTGGCGCTGAAAAAGACGTTCCGCTACTGAATCCATAAGTATTATTAGGGTGCGTAGTGTAAATATCCTTACCAGGTGCAAAAATATCAACGTTTTCTTTCCCGTAATTAGAAGTATAATGAATTATATTTTCGTTTAGTTCATAAGTAGATGCTCCGACTTTTATGAAGTTTTTTAAAACATCATAATTTTTTTCATCTAAATCATTAGGATAATTTTGTTTTTCGTCTAAATTTTCGGCTCTATTACCCGCAGAAGTAATTACTAAAACGTCTTTTTCATCAGCATATTTTAAAGCATCCATCACCCACTCCTTGTGCATAGAGAAATACTTACCCGAACTCATATTGATTATTTTAGCACCATTATCTATTGCATAACGAATGGCTAATGCGATATCTTTGTCGTGTTCGTCTCCATAAGGAGAAATCGCTACAGGCATTATTTTTACTTTATTAGTAATTCCTTTAATACCCAAAGCATTACTTCTATTTGCAGCAATGATTCCTGCTACTTTTATAGCGTGGATATGTGAACCTTCTGAGTTATCAGAAGTTACCTTATTATTACCGTAATGTATGTCATTTATATCATTCACATCATCGCCAATGATTTCCCTTTCAGGAAAATCAGTATTCAAATAAATATCTAGGTACCGTTTTTCTGAAGCAAAACTGGATGCATTTTTTATACTATCGTTTTTAAGTCGTATCAACGCGTTTACATCCTTCTGTAACGTTTCATTTTCTAGTTTTAAGCTTTGTAAAAATTTCAGATGTATAGTACTGTCTTTGTATATATTTTTTATTTTTTCCTCTAAAAAACTTTTTCTTATTCTTTTGTAATTAAGTGATCTTAATTTTCTATTCACATATCGTAATTCTTCAGAGTAAGCTTCTTTTGCTCTTTGGTACAAATCGTAATCTTTAATGGCTATACTATCGATTTCTTCTCTTTTTTTATTTTTAAATTTTTCCTTGAACTTTCTAATGATTCTAACATATTCAAAGTTTGCCCTGTACACTTGTTGCCCTTTAGAATTTCCTAAAAAGTTCCAACCATGTACATCGTCAATGTATCCGTTTTTATCATCATCAATATTATTGTTTGGAATTTCATTGGAGTTTACCCAAATAAATTCTTTGATATCTTCATGATTTTTATGAATGCGCATATCGATCACAGCTACAATAACCGTATCACCTTTTTTATTTTTAAGAAGTTCCCTGTATGCTTTGTCTAGACTGATTCCTGCAATGGTATCTTCGATGATATCTTTGTGTTGCCAGTTTTGTTTTTCGTCTTTGGTTAATGGTTTAGTTTTAATAAAACTAGCTGTGATTGCTTGCGGTTTTTGCACTGTTATTTTTGAAGAAGTACAGGCTGTAATAATGCAAGATAGTAGTAGTGTGATGATTGGTTTTAGAGGTTTCAATTGTATATTTTTTATGAAGTTACAATATAATTTATTTTACTTCTTTCTTTGCTGCTTTTTAGAAACTTCTTCTGCTAGTAAGAGTGCATTGTAGGCATTTACTATTTTTCCTGATTTTAAGAAAATTAAATGATGTTTTCTAAATAAATATTCCTTTGTAATTACTACAATAAATTAAGTGGTTAATATTCTCAGAAAAAAGTATCTAAAAACTCTTTTTTTAACAGTACTTTTTTGATACTTTTAGCGTTATCTAAATTTACCCCTAATAACATAATAATGTTTAAAGATCTAAACCTTAATATCTATAATTTATTAATTTTTGCAGGTGTAATCCAAGGCTTAATTTTTGGAATTGTTGTTTTAATAAATAAAAAATATAGCAGTAAAGCTAGTTTATATTTAGCAATTGTAATGTTATTAATGTCATTGAGTAACTTACAATATTGGTTAATTGATACTAAAACTGTAGAAAAGTACGACTTTATTAAATATACTTACATTCCTTGGCATTGGCTCATACTACCATTCTTTTACCTATTTGTATATAAATATCTTCAACAGCAACAAAAACTTAGTAAAAATATAAAATTATATCTATTTGTTCCCTTTTTCTCTGTTATCGCAATTGTTTTTTTACAATTATTATATAAGTTTTTCATTAATCCCAATTATCAACTCCCATCTCATTTTAGCAGAGGAATTTTTATTTATTTAGATATATTATCCATCCTTTTTATTATCAGTATTATATATCTGACATTTGCTATGCTAAAGAAATATGAGAAAGAACATAAGCAATATGATCCTCTAAAAGTAGTATCAGAAACAAAATGGTTAAAACGTTTAATAACAATTGGAGTTGTTACTTGTGTTTTCTGGATAATTGCAATGTCTATTACTGTGTATTCCAATAAAGAAAACCTATCATTATTTTATTTTTTATGGTTGGGGATGTCAATAATAATATATTACTTAGGTTATGTTGGTATTAATAAGCTACAATTAATTAAAGAAAGAAAAGATATTAGAAGCACACAAAATTATAAAACAGAAGTAGATTCAAAAAAAATAGAAAGTAAAATAAAGCCAGATGAAATTTTCAAAAATTTTGTAGTCCTAATTGAACAAAAATACACTAATCCAAATTTAAGTCTTGATTTAATTAGTACAGAATTAAATATTAGTACAAGTTATTTATCTCAAAAAATAAAAACAAACAGCGGTGCTAGCTTCTCAACTTATATAAATAATCTTAGAGTTCAAGAAGCAAAAAAAATGCTGATTAATGATTCGTACTCAAACTACACATCTACTGCCATTGGCCTAGAAGCTGGGTTTAATTCTAAATCTAGTTTTTATAGAGCATTCAAAAAAAATGAGAATTGTACACCTCTAGAATATATAAAATCTCATAAATAAGTCTCATTTTTTGTAAAAGTATTGATTTTGACACTCTATAACTCTTTGAATAGAATATCATTGCCTAGTATTAACAAATAAAACTGACTTTGAAGAGTATAATTTCTAGTCATAATTAATAATTAAAAACTTTATGAAATCAAGAATGAAAAACTTTATGAAATTTGCATTAGTATTGGGAATTTCTCTTTTATTATTTTAATTGTCAAAAAGATAATAGTATTGATGATATTATCTCTTTCGAAACAGGAGATAACTTAGCCTTCAAAAAAGGAAAATTACAAGATATAGATAGACTGAATTCTTATGTCGAAACACTAAAACAAAATATTAAAACATCTTTTTTAAACAAAAATTCTTCACTAGAAGACACCTATAACTTTATTATTATAGAAGATCAAGATATTTTATTTTACGAAGAAGAGGACAATATTACATATACAATACCGATCTTAAAAACAGAACAGGAAGCTGGCACTTTTAGTAATCTTATAATAAGATTTGATGATACAAATCAAACTGAAGTCTTTATATTAAATTATGAACCTAATGATGGATATTTGGAAGCCGTAGAGGATTATAATCAAACCCCTTTTTCTGGAAGAATTATAAAAGAATTTATACAATATGATGGAAGTTTAGATTATTTAAAAGACAATGGAAACTGTGTAACCATTACTATAAAATATTGTAATTGGTCAGAAGGAAATTTAGAAGGAACTCCACATCTTGCAGGGCCAAATTGCACCCCAAGATTTATGTTTGATGTTGGTTATGAAGTATGCAGTGATTTCCCTGAGTTAGTTGACCCACCATCACCTTCTGGAAGTGAATCACCTAATAGCGGAACAACAAGCACATCATCTGGCGGTTCTAACAACAATAATACTCCAGTAATTATTCCTAATGTGCCAAAAATAGAAAGCATACTTGATATTGACGGCGTTTCACTACAAATGAATGATTGGCTCAATCGTATTGAAAATTTAAATATTAAACTTGAATTGATAAATATTTTTAATGAA
>NZ_JBGCDL010000356.1:0-4765 GCF_045105435.1 Kordia sp.
TTGAAAGAGTTAAGTACTATATTTAAGTATAAAATATAATGAAATGAGTATTCTTAAAACCCGTTGTACATTTTGAATTCAAAAGTATAACGAAGCGTCATTTCGAGTGATTTTGAGGCACGAAAAATCGTATCGAGAACTGTTTAGTACAAAATATTCTATTCTCGATACAAATTTGACTCATTTTCAATCGTAAAATTCACTCGAATTGACGAAATTTTATCAAAATACACAACAGGTTTCTTATAGTAAAAATGTATCGTTAGGAAAAAGAAGATTAGCCCCTAAATGAAGATTAATTTTGATCATTTTTTTATCAAGCCAACCCATTCTGAAAGGCAAAACGGACTAACCCAGCTACATTTTTTACACCAATTTTCTTCATCATATTGGTACGATGTGTATCAACCGTTCGTGGACTAATAAATATTTGTTCTCCTATTTGAATGTTGGTCAATCCTTTAGAGATCAATTTTATAATTTCTAATTCTCGTGTAGTTAGGTCTTCCAATATAGGTGACTTTTCTAATATATTTATAGAAGATGTTTTAGCATCAGTATTCAACAATGCTTTCGTTATTGACGCATTGAAGTATTCTTTTCCTGCATGAATGGTTTTTATAGCAAAGATTAGTTCATCACTAGGAATGGTTTTTAACATATATCCTTGTACGCCAATTTCCATAAGGTGTTTTATAACAGAACCTTCTTGATGCATGGATAACATAGCAATTTTTACTTCGGGGAATTTTTTTACAATGATTTTTGCACATTCAATTCCGTTGCGTTTTGGCATTTCTATGTCCAATAATACCACATCATAAATAGCCGATTCTAACGCATGAATTACGGCTTCCCCATCATGTACTATCTTTTTTACTACAATAGCATCTGTAGTATTGAATGTATTGGCAATTCCTTGTGCCATTAACGGATGATCGTCTGCAATGAGTAATTTAATTGACATTTGAGAATGGAATTTTTATGGTTACTAATGTACCGCTATTTGGACTTGGTTCAAAATTTACCGTTCCGTGAATCATATCTACACGACTGGAAATGTTTAATAAACCGATACCTTTTTCAGATTTGGAAGCATGCATTCCGACACCATCATCTTCTACAATGAGAATAATGTTTGCGTCTGATTTGAAAAGTTGCACATTTACATTTTGTGCTTTGCTATGTTTTATGATATTATTGATGAGTTCTTGTGTGATTCTGTAGATAGAAACTTCTATTCTTTCGGGCAATCGCTCATTGATATTGAAGTGTTCAAATTGATGTTTAATGTTTGCATACGCCAAACTATTTTCTAGCATGTCTTCTAATGCTGGAATAATCCCTAGATCACTTAATGCGCGTGGCATCATTTGATGTGATATGTTTCGCAAGTCTTGATTTGACGTTTCTAATTCTTCTAGAAATGTTTCTGCTTCTTTTTGGTCTTTCGTTTCTGTTTTTTCGATGAAGTTTCGCGCTTTTAAAATTACACTTCCAATTTGTTGTACAACACCATCGTGCAAATCTCTTGCAATACGTCCACGTTCATTTTCTTGCGCTTGAATCATTGCTTTGATACCGCGTTCCTGTTCTTGAATAACTGCTTGTTTTTTTTCTGATTCAAATTGTTGTTTCAATTCTAATTCGTGTACTCTTTTTACGAATTTTCGTTTGGAAAAGAAATTGGTTACATAGACAATTCCTATGATTCCTGCGAGTAATACTAATAGTAAAAACCACAATTGCTCATACCATTTTGGAAGAATTTCAAATTGGAATACAGAAGTTTCAGAAAGTTGATTTTTTACATTTTTAGCACGTACTTTAAATGTATAACTTCCACTACTTAAGTTTGTATATATTTTAAATGCCTCTTGATTCCATTCACTCCATTTTTGATCATATCCTTCCAAAAAGTATTGAAACTCATTCTTTGTGAAATTTTGATAATCTGTAGCGCCAACTTCAAATCGAATATCTTTATAATCAGGCGTTAGTTCTAGTGTTTTTTCTGAATCAAAATGATGACCTGATATTAGTAAAGAGTCCGTTCCTACAATTGCTTTTGAAATGACTGCATGATATTTAGCACTTACTTTCTTCGTATTAATTGATTCGTCATGACGAACCAAATCTGTTCCACCAAGCCAAGTTATCGGTGTTTCTGCATCATCATAAATATAATACATAGGTATATGCCCAAATTCTTTATAGTCATCATATAAAAGTGTATCTTTTTTTGATTCGTTCACAGTATATAATGCAGTTTCACGTTTCCGATAAGAATGAATCCAAGCTTTTTCAGGGTTTACATAGTAAAATGCATACACAAATTCGTCTGTTCCTGCATAGGCATTTCCGAAGCGATCGCTGGGTATAAATTTATCCGTAGTTATATCATATTTATAAAACCCTTTGTGCGTTGTAAAAATGATATCATTAGTGTCTATTTCATAGGCCAAATTGTCACGCATAGAAGGCAATCCGTCTTCTAAATCGTAGTGTTGAATGTTTTTAACGCCAAGTGTATCATTGAATTGAACTTTGTAGATTCCTTCTGTCATTGTTGTCAACCAAAGATTATGTAGTGAATCTTCAACAATACCACGTATTTGAACATCTATTCCTTCAATTTTTGTTTGCTTTTTTAGTTTTCCATCTTCATAATGCAGTATTTCACAACCACTTTTACATCCCATAAAAAGCGTATTCTTATATGCTTTTGAAGCATAAAATTTACGTGCACTATTTTTATTAATCTCTACTTTTGTATTTCCATCATCACTTACGGTAGTGCCTAATCCTCCATAAATAAGCTTATTTTGAAAACTTGTGATTGCAAAGCTATTTCTGTTAGTATCACCAATCATTTTATAGGTTGCATACGGAGCATTTGTAGTCAGTTTTTCTTTTGTCGTTGGGATTAGTTCATAAGTTCCATTTGTAGAAGCTATATATAATTTGTCTTTGTGCCGTACTATTTTTTGAACTGTTCCTATACCTTTCTTATAATGTTTATAAAACGTATTTGCTATTGGATAATTTACTTTAGAAATTCCTTTATCAGTAGCAAACCAAAGAGCATTATTGTAATCTTGATAAATTCCACGTACAAGATTGTATACCAATCCACCACTTTTTTGAATGCTGTATACAGGTTCAAATTTCTCATTTATAAGTAACGTACCTGCGCTTATTGTATTTAAAGCAATACTACCATCACTTAACTTTTTACTGCTATATACTTTATTTTTTAAAATGAAATCAGAAACTTCATTAGTAAGCGTTTCAATTTTTCCATTTTTAAAATGACTTATTCCATGTTCATTCGTAAATGCCGTAAAATTATTTTTATCAACGCCCAACATTCCTCTTACATCTGCACTTCCAAAAAACTCAGTTCCTTCTATAAATACTAATTCATTATTTTCTATGGTGTAGATTCCATGAACTGTATCCACAAATATGGTATTATTCATGTGATATATATTACTTATATAGTGCTCACTATCGATAACATGAAGTTTCTCACCATTATATACAATGACGTTTTTTAAATTTTGAAAGTATACGTTTCCATCTTTTGAAAGTGTATTCCAAACAAATTCTAGCACAAAATCTTTTGGCAATAAATGGTTTAACTGATTGAGTTTTGTTTGACCATTTTCATCTTGATCTAAATATCCTATAAATCCTGTTCCGCCACTATAAATTCTACCGTTTTCATCTTTTGCGAAAGAAATTGGAACACCGTCATTTTCTGGCTTGAAATGTCGCCAACTTACACCATTAAATTCTAAAAACCCAATTGTATTTGCTACGTACAATACGCCTTTTTCATCTTGTATGAAATTAAAGTTTTGTTCTTCGCCACCATATTCTGCAGCAGTAATATTACATACATTTGGAGAACCAAATTCATAGGTTTGCTGCGCAACAACAATGTGTGCAATAAATAGAAAGAGAAGAAATAATATATTACAGCAATACTTCATACTGATGGAAAGTTACTAAAAAAATGTTACTAAACTTTTCTTTTATGAATATACGCTCTACAACCTAGTAAAATTGACTATTATTCCGTATATTGATAGTGTTACTATTAAAATAAAGCCTATGGAAAACGCACGAATTTATACAAGCACTGTTCAAATTGAAATTATGGACGCTAAAAATATTTTACATGAAGCTGGCATCAATTTCTTTGAAATCAACAAAATGGATACCGCTCATGCGGGAATTCTTGGTGGAAGTGTTGAATTATATGTTGCTAAAAATGATGTAAAAAAAGCACTTGAACTACTTGCTGATTTAAAGTAAATAAATGAAATTACGAATTAAGCGTTGGATATTTTTTGCGCTCATCATGTCTTCATTTTTTTTCATGGTCTTTGGAGAACATTTGGGTGGACCTTGGGTGTTGTTTGAAGTTTTTATGTTTTTAAATATTCATGAAATTTTAGATGATGGAGACATTGTAAACTTCTTGCCTTTTATAGTTGTGCTAATTGGGCAGTTACTCTTTTTATTTTTAGGATTAAAAACTGTTTCAGGTTTTAGATTGTGGTTGCTATTGATTGCGCCGTTACTCGTTACGATTCCGTTAATTTTTTCAATATCCACTTTGATTGAATTTCAAAAAGAAACAATCATTTCTGCCATTCCGTTTTTTGTGATGGTCGTAGTTTTTTATGTAGCATGTTCCGTTAAACTTATAAAAAAAACAACTCCAGACACTACTCTTTTATGATTCGGAAACCAA
>NZ_JBGCDL010000357.1:0-5141 GCF_045105435.1 Kordia sp.
ATATTCCCTGTGTAAGTTATAATGGTAAACGAATCGGTAGTTGCTGGGATAAAACCATCAATTGTATTGATATCTAAAACTCCGAACAGCGTTAAATCACCATTAACAAATACATGATCATGGCCGTTTTCAAGTCCAATTCCTGCGTTTCCTTGTATATCTAGCATAAAACCAGCTTCTGGGCTACTGAGCAAAGAAGAATCAAAACTCAAATCACCAATAACGACTCCAGGATTAATAACCGCAAAATTTCTTGCAAGGTCAAAATCCATCGTACCACTACCTTTAATTTCTCCTCCATTTCTGTTTGCAAAACTATCTTCACTATATATAACTGCCGATTCTTGCAACATCAATTCAGCGCCAACATTTGTTAAACTTTGACTATACAATTGTTTTGACACACATAACAATAAAACAAATAGTAATTTTTTAATCATAATAATTCTATATTTCAATAAGAATAAAAGTAATTCACACATATACATTCAAAAAATGAATGAATGTTAAGAAGCTAAAAAGACTGTTTTTTACTAGGATTTGAGGGAGAATAAAAAGCGAAAACAGCAATACATTCCAAGTAAAGAAAAAATAAGTAAAAATCATACTTTTTATATATTTATTTTGATGAAATTATATTAAAAACCTTCTCCACTTACCTTTTTTCTTAAAAAGAAAATCACAAAATAGTGTCATTTTTATTACAAAATGAAATATTTTTACTGTCAATTCCATGAATTGATGTATTTTTTTACATTTTTAAGAAATTATATTTTAAACACTTAAAAAACAACATTTTACACCTACACAATACATGCTATTTTCCGTGAATATAGTGTCTGTTTTCGCGAAAAGGGGCAAAAACCTGTTGTAGTTTGCATGTAACAATAGTACATTTACGTATACCAATTTTATAGAAATCCCTAAAAACCAGCATAACAAATGTTAACTAAAAAAAACTGTATTGAATGTCATCAAATGAACTATCGTTACGCTACGATCTTTTAAATTCCCAAATGAATCCGCATTTTATCAATAATGCAATTCAAAGTATCTGTAATGCAATTACCAAAGGAAATGTGAACCAGTCAATTAATTGGCTAAATAGGCTTTCACATTTATACCGACTCGTCCAAAAATCTACGAAATGCAAATTGATCGATTTACAAGACGAAATTGAAATTTCAACATTGTATATAGAATTGCAACGCGATCTTTTCAATAAAGGTTTTGCATACACTATTATGATTGATGAAGCGCTAAAAAAAGATTTAGAATTTACAAAAGTGCCGCCACTTATTTTTCAACCGTTAATTGAAAATGCAATTATTCATGGTTTGAAAGGAATGAAACGCAACGGAAAAGGCGAATTGAAAATTTCAATTGTGCTAGAAAAAGAAATGTTATACGTGTGCATTACCGATAATGGTGATGGCATCCTAAAAACAAAAAAAGAACTGAATGAAAGTGACGGAATTTCGCTTGAAAATATAAATGAACGCTTAAAAATCATCAATGATAGCGCATGTGAACAAAAGTTTTTGGACGTGCGAACAGTTCGAAATGATGCTGGTGGCATTGCTGGAACTAAAAGTTGTCTTAGAATTCCATTAATTCAAATTTAAAAACCAGCCACATCCATGTTTAACATCAATTTGACTCTGTTGTAAATATTAGGTAATTTTGCCTTAAACTCTTCAGGTGTTTCAAAGAAATGTTCTATCAAAACTGATAAGAATTCATACTGATTTTCAAAAGCATAATCGCGCAAATAACCGATTCTTATTAGGCGTTTTTGCGCAGCAGTATCTGTTAAAGAAGCAAGTAATAATTTGTAATGTTTTAAAAACAAACGTGCATTATAACTTTTTTCTGTCAAGAAACTAAAATGCAATGCGTGCGTAAGTTCATGAATTCCTAAATTTAGATTGTCATCTTGAATTTTGATACCTTCTTCAAAATCTTCCCATGAAAACACTAAGGTTCTGTATTTCGGATTGGCTTCTCCCTTGTGATATTGTTGCGTAATGTTTGAAAAATAATGTTCTGGATATACCAAAATCGTTTCAAATCGCGAAAGCAAATACCGACCAAATCCGAACGTAATCATAATCGCTGTAGACGCAATTAACAATTGCATGCGCTCCGTTACAAATAAATTTTCACGCCCTACAAAAGTATGATATCGAATAAAGCGCAATACTCTATGTTCAAAAATACGCTTCTCTTTCGGAGTCAATTTGGTATAAAAGGGCAATTCTTCAGCAACAACAACGCGTTGTCTTTCTGTAAACAAATTCGCAAATAACACAGTGCGATATAAGTTTGTCTTTCGATAAAAAAATCCTTTAATATAATTTAATGGCAATGGTATTAATTTAGGAAATACGCAGTTTGGTAAAATTTGTAAATCGGTTCGTTTGCTAAAATAACTATTCTGTTGAATAAAAAAATAGAAAAATGGTCTGTAAAAGTTAAAAAATGTACTCAATCGATCAAAAACGGCAAAACTTATCTATTTTAGTGATGAAATTATTCAATAATTATATATTTTTAGCCTATTAAAGAAGCTATGATGAAACGTATTCCAACCTTAAAATATATAGCATTAGCAATCATTTTTGCTTTTGCAAGCTGTGCTGATGATGATTCAGTTATTATTACACCCGAAGCTGAAAACCCAAACCCGAATCCAGTTCCAGTAAACTTGGCTCCTGAAGTAGAAGTGTATGAAGCTGATAAAATCCATAACAATTTAACATTGGCGATTCACGCAGGTAAAAATTTCTCAACAATACTAGATAAAACTGGGCAAGTTGTACACGAATTTACTTTTGATAATGTGTTAGGAAATGACTTAGAAATATTACCAAACGGAAAACTCTTAGGAATTTTTAAAGATACAAGTACCGAAATTCAATTTGGTGGCTCAGCCGGAATTGTAAGGATATTAGACTTCAACGGAAATGTTGAATGGGAATATATATTAAATAATGCTGATTTTGTATTGCATCACGATGTAGAGATGCTTCCAAATGGAAATGTTTTATTATTGGTTTGGGAACGTATTCTTGAAGCTGATGCTGCATTACAAGGATCTGTAAATCCTGGTAATATTTATCCTGAAAAACTAATAGAAATTGATCCTGCTACAGACACAATTGTTTGGGAATGGAGAAGTTTTGAACATATCATTCAAGATGACGATGCTTCACTTCCCAACTATGGAATTGTAAGTCAAAATCCGAATAAATTTAATGTCAATTACAATCCTGCAAATAATGGAGATTTTATGCACGCAAATGGTTTTGATTATGATGAAAACAAAGATGTCATTTATTTAAGTGTCAACTTTTTTAGCGAAGTATGGGTCATTGATCACAGTACAACAACTGCAGAAGCAGCTACTGAAACTGGCGGAAATTATGGCAAAGGTGGCGATATCCTATACCGATTTGGAAATCCACGCGCGTATGACAATATGATGGGAGAAGTGCGAAGCGATCGCAATCACTACCCAAATTTATTAGAAAATGGTGTGCCAGGTGACGGAAATATGTTGGTATATGTAAACGGATTTGCCGAAGGAGTTTCTACAGTTTACGAATTAGAAATGCCTGCTACATTTTCACTAACGCCCGATACTGACAATGAGCCAACCGTAGTATGGTCTTATACAAATACGGATATGTTTTCTGCTAAAGTTTCTGGAGCAGAACGTCTCTCTAATGGAAACACATTAATATGTGAAGGCGATTTTGGTTTCTGGGAAGTTACACCCGAAAAAGAAGTTGTTTGGCGTTACAATGGCGGAGTTGGTTCTTTCTTTTGGAGAGCGTATGATTACGAAGTAGACGATCCAAATTTGGCAATTTTAGGACTCTAATCTTAGTCAGATACTTTTAAGTTTTATTTATCGTTATTTAAAAGAATAGTGGTGCATATTATATGTACTTTTCACTAAAATCAATCGTATGCGATCAATTTACTTTTTAGCACTCTACTTTCTTTTGCCTTTTTCAGAAGTACAAAAGGTTGAAACAGCTTTTAATGGTTTCAAAAAAATCAAAAAAGACGTTTTAAAAATCGCTCAAAAGAAAAATATTCCAGCATTTAATTTGCTGATTCAACAAGGAAAAGAAAAATTTGAACTTAACTATCATCATCCAAAACTAAAAGACCAATCTGTTTATGGAATTGGAAGTACAACCAAACTTTTGGCAACTACGCTTATTTTTAAATTGATTGAAGAAGGAGAATTGATACTAAACGATCCTGTTTCAAAATATATTGACTTTCTACCAAACGAATACATTGCCAATATTACCATAAAACAATTACTAAATCACACAAGTGGCTTGGCTGATTATACGCAAAATCCACAATGGATTCAAAAAGTCATCAACGGACAAGCGCCAAAAACATTTGCAGAAAAACTAGCATTCATAAACACCGAACAAAATCATACAAATACTTTTAGCTATAGCAATACAAATTATGTCTTCTTAGAAGAAATTGTTTCAAAAATAACGAAGCAATCTTTTAAAGAAGCGTTCAATAATTTTTATAAAAATCTCGGATTTGAAACCATTCAAATTGGTGAAACTCCAGAAAATACAATCGCTTTTTTTGCGCAAGACGAGAAGAAAAGTTCTGACGTTTCTCAATGGCGAGAACATTACGGTTTTGATGGTGGCGCGTTTGCAACTACAGAAGAAATGAACTTGTTTCTTCATAAAATGTTCGTCGAAAAAAGCATCTTACAACAATCGAGTTTACATACAATGCAAACGTGGATTTCCATGCAACCAATGGAGATTCCGATAGGGAAAGCTGGAAAAATAGCTGCGTACGGATACGGAATTATGAAACTGACCTACAAAAACGAAACGTATATTGGGCATTCTGGCGGCACACTAAAATACCAATCGTTCCTATTTTATAATGAAGCAAATAACACCGCTATTAGTTTTACAACCAATTGCAGCGGATTACACTATAACAACGTATTTTTTCAAGAAATGATTCCTGTAATTTTAGATCGATTGTAGTATTTATAAAAAACTCAAAATGAAATATTATTTTCTATTTAACCCGTTGTGCATTTGGAATTAAAAAAGTATAATGAAGCGTCAGTTCGA
>NZ_JBGCDL010000358.1:0-12577 GCF_045105435.1 Kordia sp.
GTGCAAATTGCGAGTAATAGAATGAATATTCTCATTAGTTTATTTCGTTTTTGTAAAAATACGAAAGTATTCGCTTACGCGGAGAATGCTTTTGATTCTTTTAAGATTTTACGAACTTATTTTAGAGGAAGTATCAAAAAAAATTAAAGTTGTTCTGTTTTATAAAACTTTCATTTCTATATTTCAGAGTACTTCTCGATACAAAATTTTTTCAAAATTTTACTCGAAGTGACGTCCACGCGATTTTATTACAATCGTCAGTTCGAGTGACGAATCTGTGATTCGTTGTATCGAGAACAATATGATACAGTATTTTAAGTAGTTCTGACTAATCGCAGAAGTAATATTAATGACATTTTTAAACAACATCAAACACCCAAAAATCATCCACAGGCAAAGGTGCTTCATAAGTGATGCGTTCTTTAGAATCTGGCGCTTCAAAGGTTAATTTCCACGCATGGAGACAAATAGAAAGTGACTTATATGTTGCATCCGATCCATATTTTTGATCGCCAACAATAGGAAGTCCGATGTTTGATAATTGTGCGCGAATTTGATGAAACCTGCCCGTTTTTGGCTTGACTTTTAATAAATAACCAATTTCATTTTTGCCGATTACTTCATAAGAAAGCATACAACTTTGCGCATTTTTTAATTTTGATGGAACAATTTCAGCGCGCTTTTCTTTGGTGTTTTTTACAAGAAAGTTGACTAAGTTTCCTTTGTTTTTTGCAGGTTTGTTTGTTACAATTGCTAAATACGTTTTCTGTACTTTACGACTACTAAATAGTGTATTGAAATTGACCAAAACACTTTTTTTCTTCGCAAGAATTAATACACCGCTTGTCACACGATCCAATCGATGAATAATGCCCACATACGGCTTTCGCTTGCTTTTTAAAACATGATTAAATACTTGACTTTCAATTGTAACGGATTCGTATGGACTTTGCTCACTTATCAATCCTGAAGCTTTGTTGACAACGATATAATCGTTGTTTTCGTGTATAATTTCAAGCTTAGACATGACTGAGATTCGTTTTCAACAAAATGAACTTGTAATTTAACGTCGTTTTTTTCTGGATTTGTGTTTCTTCTTAGCACGTGCATGATGCGAAGGAATCGCATTGTCAAAAGTATTATTCACCTTTTTAGGCTTGATGCTTTTCCATGCATTATTTTCTTCTTCTGGCACCAATGCTTCTACCAAATCTTTTCGACCAAGTTTCCCTAAAGTTTTACGAATCCAACCTTTATTTTCTTTTTTATACCAAAAGAAAAAGCGATGTTGTTCTTCTTTTTCTTTTCTAGATTTTGGCGTTTTTGTTGGTTTGAGTGTGTACGGATGATATCCACTGTAATAAATGACCGTTGCAACCGTCATTGGTGTGGGCGTAAAACCTTGAACTTGCTCTAACTGAAAGCCCATATCTTTGGTTTCAGCAGCTAAATTTGCCATGTCTTCTACTTCGCAAGCTGGATGATTTGAAATGAAATAAGGAATCAATTGAAGTTTCAATTTCTTCTTTACGTTAATTCTGTCAAAACGTTCCTTAAATTTATGAAAGTATTGAAAAGACGGTTTACGCATTAACTTTAATACAGGATCAGACGTATGTTCTGGCGCTACTTTTAAACGTCCAGAAACGTGTTTTGTCATCACTTCTTCCGTGTAATCATCCAATTCTTTTGGATCTGCGTTTTTATTGAATTCTGGCACTAACATATCGTGACGAATTCCACTTCCAATGAATGATTTTTTTACTTTCGGATGACTGTCTACAGCTTGATATAATTCAGTTAATGGTTTGTGAGATGTATCTAAATTGCTGCAAATTACAGGCGAAATACAAGAAGGCGCAACACATTTGTCACAGATAGCTTGTACCTTTCCTTTCATTTGATACATATTTGCAGATGGTCCGCCAATATCTGACAAATAACCTTTAAAATCGGGCATATTGGCAACTTTATCCACTTCTCTCAGGATCGATTCTTTACTACGACTTGCAATAAATTTTCCTTGATGTGCAGAAATTGTACAGAAACTACAACCGCCAAAACAACCTCTGTGAATATTGATCGAAGTTTTAATCATTTCAAACGCAGGAATAGGTCCACGTTTGTTATATTTTGGATGCGGTAAACGTGTATATGGCAAATCGAAAGAAGCATCAATCTCCTTTTCTGTCATCGTAGGATATGGTGGATTTATCACCAATGTTTTATCGTTTACACCTTGAAAAATGCGTCTTGCTTTGAGTTTATTCGATTCTTGCTCAATGACTTTAAAGTTAGAAGCGAATTTTTTCTTGTTCTTTAAACAAACATTGTGTGAATGAATTTCGACATCGTCCCAATTTTTATTTTTAGGAATGTTTTCATCTTTATCTACTAAAAAAGCCGTTTGTTGTATCGTTCTCAAACTTGAAAAAGGCACTCCTTTTTGCAATAGTTTTACCACTTCGCGCAACGGTTGTTCGCCCATTCCATACACCAACATATCTGCTTTAGAGGTTTCTAAAATGGTTGGTAATAATTTATCACTCCAATAATCGTAATGTGTTACACGACGTAAGGAAGCTTCAATTCCTCCGATTAACACAGGAACATCTGGAAATTTTTCTTTTAGTATGTTTGAATACACCGAAGTTGCATAATCGGGTCGAAAACCTTTATCACCATTTGGTGTGTATGCGTCTTTATCTCTACGTTTTTTGCTCGCTGTGTAATTGCTCACCATCGGATCCATACAACCACCCGTAATTCCAAAAAATAATTTTGGCGTTCCTAGTTTGGTAAAGTCCTGCAAATCATCATGTACACTTGGTTGCGGAACAATGGCAACTTTTAAACCATAACTTTCCAAAATACGACCAATAACAGCAGGTCCAAATGAAGGATGATCTACATACGCGTCTCCACTAAATAGAATCACATCTAATTCTTCCCAACCTCGAATTTTTACTTCTCTGTTCGTTGTTGGTAACCAATCTGAAAGTTTGTTTGCTTGCATAAGACTGCAAATATACGCTTATTAGCGTTACAACTCAACCCTAAAATCTATCAGTATAAATTCGCGTAAAATATTTTGATACAATTCATAATTTCATTGCTTTTGTAATTACTTTTCATAAATTGGGAATTCACTATTTTTTCAGCATGAAACGAAAACTATTCTTCATATTTATATTACTTGTATTATGCATTGGATTGTTGAAACTATCACAACACATAAATATGAATCCTTTTAGGAGCGTAGGCGAAACATTAGACTCTTTCAACAATGTTAATGTGTATTATAATGGTGCGGTAAATAATGTAGAAAAACGAAATGTAACCAAAGACGGCTATAATTTAGGCTTGCAATATCAATGTGTAGAGTTTGTAAAACGTTATTATTACGAGTATTTACAGCATAAAATGCCCGATAGTTACGGACATGCGAAAGATTTTTTCAATCCGAATATAAAAGATGGAAAACGCAATACACAACGTAATTTAATTCAATATACAAACGGAAGTATGTCCAAACCAAAAGTCAATGACATTGTGGTGTTTCAAGCTTCTTGGTATAATTCGTTTGGGCATGTTGCCATTGTGATGGAAGTGACACAAAACACTGTAACTATTATTCAACAAAACGCAGGTCCATTTAGCAATACGCGTGTTTCTTATGATTTGATTCAAGAAAATAATCGTTGGAAGATTTCTAACAGTAAAATTGTTGGTTGGTTGCGAAAAGAATAATTTTTTCTTTCAATCTAAAAACACATAACGACGTTTCAACCCAAAAAAACATTTTTAAATATTTGCCATTTTAGATTGCTGTTTTCAGTAAAATTCCTGTAAAAATCCTTCAATACTGCGATAAATAGTACTTATCCGTACTTTTTTGCACGTGTAAATTCAACCGTAAAAAATCCCCGTTTCACCTTTTTTTAATCCCAATTCGGCAGAATCTACTTTTGTATGAACGGTTTCTGAAACATATTTGTGTATCAAAAAAAACGAACAGCAAAAAACAACAGTTATGTTAAAAACTTTAGTCAACACTATTTTATTCTTAGCAAGTTTTACAATGCTTGCACAAAGTACCATTACAGGAAAAGTGATGGACGCGTCAAAAGAAATCCTCTCTTTTTCAAATGTAGTCTTATATGATAACAACAGTAACACGCCACTAAAAGCAGTGATTGTGGAAGCAAACGGAATGTACACGTTTACGAATGTAAAAAACGGAAGTTATATTGTAGAAGCGTCTTTGTTTGGTTATAAAACCGAACGTTCAATTGTATTGAATATTGATAGTAAAAAGAATGTGACGTTCGATTTTATTCTGAAAGATGATATTCCAGAAAATTTAGACGAAGTCGTCGTCGTCGCTAAAAAACCTGTGATTACACAAAGTGCCGAAAAACTAGTCGTGAATCTAGAAAATTCCGAAATGGTGAATTCAAACGTGCGTGACATTATGAAAAAGATTCCTGGCGTATTGGTTACAGGGAATAATTTGAGTTATGCCGGACAAAGTAATATCCGAATTCTCATCAACGGAAAACAAACGAATTATATGGACATGCAAACGCTGTTGCGCGAAATGCCTGCCGATAATATTGCAAAAATTGAATTGATACAACAACCTGGTGCAGAATATGATGCAGACGGATCTGGCGCATTGATTAATATTATTTTGAAGAAAAATGTAAAACTAGGAACCTACGGAACGTTGAAAAGTATGGTTGGCCATACAAACGATTTTACATTTCGTAAAAGTGCTTCCATAGCGAGTTTTAAAGATAAAATTAACTGGCAAGCAAGCGCAAGTTATTCACGTGGTTCTTGGCGAGAAGATTTACAACTTATTCGGAAAGTCGGAAACGATGAATTTGATCAGTTATCAAGTTCACCTTTTGATCCAAATACCTTGCGTTTGAGTGCTGGAATCGATTATTACATCAACGACAAACATACCACAGGAATTAGCGTGCGACGTACCGGAACTTCTTCAAACCGCGTTACGGACAATACCACAAATATTACAAGTAACGGCGTGTTAGATGTGTTGGAAACGGACAATAGGTTTGAGCGCGATTGGACATTATACGTCATCAATCCGTATTACGAATATGACGATGAAGTGAATAAAATAACACTCGATTTTAATTATGTAGATTATAATTCTTCCAACGAAAATAATTTGTTTCAAACAGGACAAAGTATGGTAAATTATGACAATCAGCGTTATTTTCAAGATGCCAATTATGATATTTACACCTATCAAGCAGATTACAAACGTGTTTTGAGTGATAAAGCGACTGTAAGTGCTGGAATAAAATTATCAAGTGTCGATTCTGACAGCGATCTGCAATCATTAGTGCAAACAAATACAGGCGAGTTTGTAAATAACGCGAACCAAACCAATCGTTTTTTGATTGATGAAGATATTATGGCAGCCTACGCAAAACTGAACGTGAAAGTTGATAAATGGTCGTTTTCGGGTGGATTGCGTTGGGAACAAAGTGAAACGAAAGGAACTTCCGAAAACCTAAATACTTCATTAGACAGAACGATTGCAAAGTTTTTTCCAAGCTTGAGTGTTTCTCGCAATATTACAGACGAACTTGCCGCAAATGTTGCGTATAGTTACCGCATTCAACGTCCGTCGTACGAAACCTTAAATCCGTTCGTATACTATTACGATCCGTTTACGTTTGAAGAAGGAAATCCGACTTTAAAACCTGCATTAACCAATAGTTTTCGTTTCAATTTAACGTATGAAAATCAACCGTTTTTTAGTGTAAGTTATAGCAAAACGGATGACACATTATTTCAATTAGTTTCTCAAAATGATGCCACTTCAGAAACCTCTCGTTCTGTCATTAACTTATCCAAAAACGAAAACTGGAGCTTTAGTGCTTTTGCGCCATTGAGCTTTGTAAAAGGTTTGGAAGGTTATACTGGAGTTATTGTGAATTACAACCGATTTATGTCTGAAAATCTAAATCCTGTGTTAGACAATTCGTTGTGGAGCATGACTTGGTATACAAGTGCTGAGTATAAATTACCTTGGGGAATTCAATCAGAAGTTTCCGGATATTATACTTCTGGCGGTTTAGAAGGACAAATTGAATTTGATTGGATTGCAGGAATTGACATCGCATTTAGCAAAAAGTTTATGAATGATCAATTGAAAGTGAGTGTCGAATTGGAAGAAATTCTAGATCGAAAGTTTATGGGCGCAATAAATTATGACAATGTAAACGCAAATATTATCAGCGATTTTCCAAGAAGAAACGTCTTTTTACAATTGAGTTACAGCTTTGGAAAGAAGTATAATAAAAAGAAAAATAGAAAAAATAGTGCTGGTGACGAAGTGGATCGTATTAAAACGAAACAGTAGTTGGGTTTTGGGTTTTGGGTGAATAAAATTTCAAGTTGAACTCGAAAACTCAACAACAAATACCCAAAAACCTAAATTATTTATTCTATTTTTAAGGACTGATTATGAATGTAAAACTGAACAAATCTGACTACATGTTGCTCCTCATTTATTACGGAGTCTCCGTATTTATGACGATTTATCAATATGTAGGGTCAGAAAGCAAATTATTAGAATACCTACTTGACATTCCTGCGTTTATTATTCTTGATGTTGGAATGATTCTTATTTTCCTGTATTGGTTGTTACCAAATTACATCATCAATGATAAAAAATACATTCATTTTGCGTTTTGGGCGATCATATTTATGACTCTTTTTGGGTATCTTGAAGACGTTATTGGATATTGGAGCGATGGAAGAGATTTATCCAAAATAAAATACAATCTACAAGAAGTTTTAAACTACATTTCTAATACCTCAGAAAGTATTGGGCTGCCTTTTGGTTTGCTACTCGCGAAAAAATATTATGAAAATCAAATTTTGTTTGGTTCTATTAAAGAGAAACAAAAGGAAAACGAGTTAAAATTATTGCGTTCACAGATAAGTCCGCACTTTCTATTTAACAACTTAAATACGCTTGATGCACTAATTGATAGTGATACAGAGAAAGCCAAAGAATATTTGAATCGCTTATCGCTGATTTACCGCTATTTAATTCAGACGAAAGATGCCGAAGTAATGGAATTGAACGAAGAAATGAATTTGGCGGAGAATTATATGTTTTTGATTAAAACCCGTTTTGGAAACGATTATGAATTTAAAGTGATCAAAAATGTGTCGTTAGAAGAGAAATTTGTACCTACAGGCGCCATTCAAACTTTACTTGAAAATGTGGCAAAACACAACAGAGCACAACATGGAAAAGTGATTAAGGCAGAAGTAATTATCGATGAAGATTGGTTGACAATTTCCAACACAAAAAGCATGATAAAAACCAATAATGATTCGTTAGGAACAGGTTTAAAAAACTTGGAATATCGCTATCAATTATTGTCCGATCAAAAACCTGAAATCACAGATACTTTGAATCATTTTTCAGTAAAAATCCCTATTATTAAACTTAGTAAAGAATCTTAAATTAGAGTTTGATGCGCATATTAATTTTAGAAGACGAAATTCCGGCATACGAAAAACTTTTAGCCAATTTGGAAAGTTATTTCTCCGAATCGTTTGTGCATGATTGGGCACGTTCCAATGATAAAGCACGTGAATTCTTAGCACAACAAACGTATGATTTTATTTTGTCTGATATTCAATTGTTAGACGGAATTTCCTTTGATGTTTTTAATACGGTGAAGATTGATTGTCCAATTATTTTCTGCTCAGCGCATGACGAATATTTGTTTGAAGCATTTCGCACCAACGGAATCGCGTATATTTTGAAACCGTATACGAAAGAAGATATCAGTCAAGCGTTAAATAAATTTCAATCGTTTTTTAAAGCAGAGAGTTATCAGCCTATTCACAATGATACAATCAGCTTGTTAAAATCGGCATTGAAGCAAGAAGAAACGAATTACAAGAAGCGTTTTGTCATTAAAAAAACAAAAGGCATTCAGTTACTAAACGTACGTGACATTAGTTTGATAGAAGCTTCGGGTGATTTCTGCTTGGCGATCGATTCAAATGGCAAAAAACATCCGATTTCTCAGAATTTGGGAAGCATTCAACAAGCACTAAATCCGTTGAAATTTTTTCGCATCAATCGGAGTCAAATCGCTCATATTGAATACATTGAAAACATTGAAAGTCACTTTAAAAACCGTTTACTCATTCAGCTTTCAGGCATTAAAGAAAAAGTGATGACGAGTTCATCTACGACTTCGGACTTTCGGAAATGGCTTGAGTAGTTTGGAACTTTAAATGTAAAATACTAAGTTTTAAATGTTGAATTGCTCCGTGCTAAGAAACTCTTTAACTTGAAATATTAAATCGTCTCTTCGAGTGTTTTTCTGGAAGAAAAATGTATCGAGAAGTGCTTTGAAACGCTAAATGTAAAATGTTGAATGTTGAATTTTAAATTGCTGTGTGCTAAGAAACCTGTTCTTTTCATAGTAGATCTCGATACTAAATTCTTTCAGAATTTCACTCGATCTGACGTTTTGGGAACTCTGAATATAAAATTCTAAATGCTAAGTTTTAAATGTTGAATTGCTGTGTTCTTACAAACTCTTTAACTTCAAATAACGAATCGTCTCTTCGAGTGTTTTTCTGGAAGAAAAATGTATCGAGAAGTTGTTGGAAATACTAGATACGAGATTTAAAACTATTTAATTCTTAAATTTCTACAATATTTTTTAAAGTTAGCTCTTTAAAAACATAGAAATTAATCTCCTAAATAATTTCATTACAGCATTAAATCTTGACTCATTTACTTTCTGGTAATGCACACTATAACGCCAATATGCTAAAGCTCCATACGCAAGCCAAATTGCAGTTGCAGTGTATACAAATGGTAATCCTAAAACAGCGTCTCCTGTTGCATACGAGTGCAATCCGCTAAGGACAAAGTTTACACCAAAATAGGTGAATAAAATAGAGCCAAATGCCGAAATAGACATCCAATTAAAGAACCAACGTCCGCGTAATCCTGGTACCAAACGCATGTGTAATACAAACGCATATACCATGATACTGATTAACGCCCAGGTTTCTTTTGGATCCCATCCCCAATAACGTCCCCAACTTTCGTTTGCCCACATTCCACCAAGGAAGTTTCCAATGGTTAACATGACCAAACCAACGGTAATCGCCATTTCATTGATAATCGTGATTTCCTTTAGGTTGAGTTCCATACGTTCTTTGTTCTCTTTTGTCGTTAAGATAATCAACAGTAAAGAGACCACTCCAAGAATCATAGCCAACGCAAATGGTCCGTAACTCGCTACAATCACGGCAACGTGAATTAGCAACCAATAACTGTCTAATACAGGTTGTAAGTTTCCAATATCTGGATCGAGCCAATTCATGTGCGCGCCCCATAAAATCATTGCAACGACAAAGGTGGTTGCCGAAATAGTTAAGTCAGATTTTCGTCCAAATAACAATCCAAATAACATGGTTGCCCAAGCTACATAAATCATAGATTCATACGCATTACTCCAAGGTGCGTGTCCAGATAAATACCATCTCACAATTAAACCAGCGGTGTGTGCTACAAATAATGCAATGACTAACCATTTAAAGACCGTTATTGCTTTGCGAATTCGCTTTCCATCTTTGAATATTTGATAAATTATAATTACAAACATTAAGAAACCTACAAGCAGGTAATACATCATTAAATTTTCAAAAACATTGACCTTGTTGTATATGATTTCTACTTCAATTTGAGTGTCGGAAGGCAATACATTACTTCCCATTTCTTTTTGGCGATCGCGTAAGCTTTTCACCATATTATCAGCTTCTTTGTAATTTCCTGTTCGATGCGCATCATTTAATAGAATTGCATATACTTTCATGGCATTTTTTACATACTTCTGATATAGAGAGTCTTTTGGCTGAAAACCTACACCTGGATTTAATTCATAGTCTCTTTCAGAAATCCATTTGTTATTTTCATGATCCGGAAGCGGAAATACTTTGATGAGATCTCCTTGAATTGCTCTACTTAGTAATCCTAGTTTTAAATCGTATTCTTTGATTGCTTTTTCATACTGGTTTGGCTTGTTAGTTCCGTAAGCATCTCGTGTGTACGGATTTAGCTTATATTCATTTTGTGCTGTAAAGAAATCGAGCATTTTAGCATAACCCTGGCTTTTATCAATACCGATAATGTTACGAATACTATCGTGCTTTCTCTTTTTTACGCTGATAATGCGTGCATTGTACCACATTTGTGGATATTGAATCATAGACAACAATACTTGCTCAGCAGATAAACCTTTGTACGTGTCTGTTTTGCTTAATTTACGAAGCAATTCGCGTGCAAACGTGTGCGCAGGTTTCATACGTCCGTTTCCATCTTGAATGACCAAACGTGCAAATTTATCAGCATGTTCTTGTGGTACAGCATTGGCTACAATGATAGAATCCATTTGTGCGTCAGTGTACGCTTTTACTTCATGCTCGTGACCTTCGCCTGGCGCATGATTGTGTCCTGCGTGCGCATCTTTTGCTTGCTGCGTAACTTCTGTTTGAACAGAATCTTTCGCTTGTGCTGAATTGTCTTGTGCAAATGTTCCTAAACTAAAGAGTAATGCAATAGCAGAGAGAAATTTTGCTTTTTTGTTTTTGATTTTATCCAATTGTTTTTTCAAAGCGCCGAAGCGTGTGTTTTTGTCAAATAAAATAACCATTAATGCTAAATACAGTAAAAAGTATCCTAAATAGGTAACATTTGTTCCCCAAAAATCGTGACTTACAGATAAGATGGTTCCTTTTTCGTCTTTGTCAAATTGTGCTTGAAAGAATCGGTAACCGCCATGATCCATAATATGATTCATATAAATATCGTAATCGTATACTGGTTTTTTATTTTCTATGAGTGTTACTTTACTTTTGAACGATTTGTAATTTCCATCACTGATAGCTCCTGGAAAACGTTCTGCAATGAAGTCATTTAGTTTTATGCTGAATGGAAGTTTTAATCTTTCTGCTCCGAAAGAAAGCCAAAAATCAAGTCCGCCAACTTTAATTTCTACAGGCGGCATGTCATATCCTTTTCCGCCCAAAACGCGAACTTCCTTTGTTTCTCCATTGCTGGAAACTTCTAAGATAACGGCATTTGCTTGATCTTTTAATTTTTTAGGCGTTTCAACGACACCAATTACACCTTTAATCGCTGGCTCAGGAACTACAAATTGCAATCCTGCCAAATTATATAAAGAACCCAATTGAAACGGTTGCAAACTGTCTTTGTAGACTTCGTTTTGCGTGCGCGCTTTCATGATCATATTTGTACCTTCAAATGGACTTTTTATGGTGTAATTTCCATATTCATCTGACATGATGTTGATAGCGCCTTCTACATAATTGTTGTATGAAACTAATATATTGTGTAAACTTTGCTCTTTTGCACCTGATTTTAGGAAGTGATTGTGGCGATTTCCACCACCAGCTTCTACAATTTTCAGTAATACATCACCGTTTTTATCAGGGACAATTCCTTCTTCTGCACCTTTTATAAATCCTTTGTAATCAATAGTAAATTCTTGTCCGTTAAAGTCTTTTTCCCACGGGAATCCTTCTTGAATCCAAGTTGTTGGTGCAATTGCTTCTGGGGAAATAAGATAGTCACCTTTTAAGGTTTTTCTTCTTGGTTCTCCATTTATTTCGCCATCTACTAAGGCTTTGATATATGTTTTTTCGGAAAGAAATGAGTTTTGTGTAGCGCCTTCACGAATTGGCATTACACCTTCATAGCTGACATAGCGTGTAATAAACGCTCCCAACAAGATAAATATGAACGATAAATGTATTAATAAGGTTGCCCATTTTTCTTTCCGCAGTAAGCGGTAACGAAAGATATTCCCGAAGAAATTAACCATGAATAAAACCATGATTAATTCAAACCACCAAGCGTTGTAAACCCATATTTTGGCTGTTATGGTGCTGTATTCACTTTCGACAAAAGTTCCAACTCCCATGGCAAAAGCGAAAGCAAAGAAAAGAAGTGCCATTAATCGTGTGGAGAAGAGAATATTCTTAATGAAATTACCCATTGTGTAGCGTTATCGATTAGATCAAAATTTCAGTATGCAAAAATACGGTATTTTACATAATTTAATGTCTATTTAACATTCAATTTCGCGTTATTTAGGAACATTCTAATGAAAAGAATTATTTTACGCTTCGTGCTTCAAACAACTTAATGTAAATAAATGTGCCCATTTTACGAGCTCTGTTCTTAGCAATATTGGCTTTTTCGCCTTCAAATAGTGTATCTAGCGTCTGAATCCAATGGTTGAGCCAAACACCAAAATGATGTTCGTTTATGGTGTTTTTAATTGCGGCATCAACCTCTACATGCTTTTCCAACGGATTTCCTTTATATTTGTTTACAAAGAATAAACTGCTTTCCCAAAAATCCGTTAAATGTTCTAAGTGTGCTTCCCAATGTGTAATTTGAGCATTAAAAATTGGTCCTAATAATTCATCTTTTCTAATTTTTTCATAAAAAGTTGTTACCAAA